>JAYTAC010000581.1:0-3212 GCA_043737755.1 Spirosoma sp. | reverse complement strand
TCAGGTAACAGACGTCCTCCTGCCGAATCGCCTGTTTCGCCTGAAAGATGCCGTACAGCACCTCACTTTTATGATATACGGTCGTTTCGGGCGAGTTGAGGTACTTGGGCTGGGTTTTGTCGGCTTTCAGAATCCGCGCACCAAAGGCAATGACCCGGCCCGATACGTTGTGAATCGGGAACATAACCCGCCCCCGGAACCGGTCGAATGCTTTGTTCTCGCCACCGTTAGTGTTTTCCTTACTGAGTATTAGTCCCGCCTTTTCGAGCAGGTCGCGGCTGTAGCCCCGGCGCGTGCCTTCGAGCAGGAGCGCATCCCACTTATCGAGGGTGTAGCCCAACTCAAAGGCGTCGATGGTGGGGTTGGTGAAACCGCGCTCCCGGAAGTAACTCAAACCGATGCTCTTGCCTTCGTCGGTGGTTTGGAGCATTTCCTGAAAGAATGTTTTGGCGAAATTCAGGACGATGAGCAGGCTTTCGCGCTCATTCTGGCGCAGCAGGTCCTCGGGTGTTTGCTCCTGTTCGGCAATTTCGATGCCGTATTTCTTGGCTAAATACCGCAGCGACTCGACGTAGCTGACGTTTTCGATGTCCATCACGAACTTGACGGCATCGCCCGCCATGCCGCACCCGAAGCACTTGTAAATCTGGCGCGTGGGGTTGACGTTGAACGATGGCGATTTCTCGTTGTGAAACGGGCAGCAGGCGGTGTAGTTGCTGCCCCGCTTTTTGAGCGACACAAAATCACCGACAACCTCCACGATATCGGCGGCCTGACGGATTCGTTCAACGGTTTCTTCGGGTATGCGCATAGATACGTCGGCTGACTCAGTAAGCCCTGACCAACTTACCTTCCATGAAGTTGACGAAGGCTTTGTTGACGACGTTGTTACCGCCGGGCGTAGGGTAGTCGCCCGTGAAATACCAGTCGCCGGAATGGTTGGGGCAGGCGCGGTGCAGGTTTTCGACAGTCTGATAGATAACGGCGACGTCGGCTTTCAGGTCGGCGGGCGTCACAATCTGGGCTACTTTGCGTGAGAGTTCCTCGTGCGTAAATGGCTCGAAGAGTGCCTTCACAAAGTTTTGCTCCGTCGCATTACCCGACTCGATGGCCGCTACGCACTGCGCGTACACTTCGTCGACAATGTGTTCCTGATCGCGCTCGTGAAGCAGTTCCATGGCCGCCCGGAAGCCGACAAACTCCAGGAACTTCGACATGTCGATGCCGTAGCAATCGGGGAAGCGGATTTGCGGAGCCGACGAGACGATGATGATTTTTTTGGGGCCGAGCCGGTCCAGCATACGCAGGATGCTTTTTTCGAGGGTGGTGCCGCGCACGATAGAATCATCGACCACCACAATGGTGTCTTTGCCTTTTTTGATTACCTCATACGTTGTGTCGTATACGTGCGCTACCATGTCGTCGCGCTGGGCATCACCGGCAATGAACGTGCGCAGTTTAACGTCTTTGGAGACTAATTTCTCGACGCGCGGCCGGAACGACAGCACCCGGTCGAGTTCCTGCTCGAACAGAATGCCCTCCATGATGGCTTTCTTACGCTGTTTGTACAGGTATTCCTCCAGTCCTTCGACCATGCCAAAAAACGCGGTTTCGGCGGTGTTGGGGATGTAGGAAAAAACGGTGTTCTCGAGGTCGTAATCGATCTCCTTCAAAATCTGTGGCACTAACAGCTTCCCCAGCGTTTTGCGCTCATTGTAGATGTCGGGGTCCGTGGGCCGGGAGAAATAGATGCGCTCGAAGCTACAGGACCGCTTTTCGATTGGGGTCACAAACTGTTGCTCGGAATACTCGCCGTGCTTGTCGATGATGAGGGCGTGGCCGGGCTGCACCTCCCGAATTTCGCTGTATTCGATATCAAAAGCCGTTTTGATGGCGGGTTTCTCCGATGCGACCACCACCACTTCGTCGTCGGCGTAGTAGTAAGCGGGTCGGATACCGGCCGGGTCACGGGCTACGAAAGCCCCGCCAAAGCCCGTCATGCCCACCATGGCGTAGCCGCCGTCGAAATCGCGGCAGGACCGGTGGAGTACCCGCTGAATATCTAAATTCTCTTCGATGATATCCGACAAATCGGGGTTTTCGTAGATACCCTTGAACCGGTCGAATACGCGCTGGTTTTCTTCGTCGAGAAAGTGACCGATCTTCTCCATCACCGTAACCGTGTCGACCTTTTCTTTAGGATGCTGACCGAGCGAAACCAATTTGTCGAACAGAGCGTCGACGTTGGTCATGTTGAAATTACCCGCCATGACGAGGTTCCGGCTACGCCAGTTGCTCTGCCGAAGCATGGGGTGGCAATTTTCTATTTCGTTGGCCCCGTGGGTGCCGTAGCGCAGGTGTCCTATCCAGACCTCACCCGTGAAAGCCACGTTTTCCTGAAGCCACTTTGCGTCTTTAGCTTTGTCTTTATTGCCTTTGAGGGCCTTGCTGAACTTTTTATTGACTTTCTCGAAGATGTCCGTTACGGGCCGCTGATCGACGGAGCGGTAGCGGCTGATGTAGCGGTGGCCGGGGGGCACGTCGAGCTTGATGTTGGCGATACCGGCACCATCCTGACCCCGGTTTATCTGTTTTTCCATGAGCAAATACAGCTTATTGACCGCGTAGAGGGCGGTGCCATATTTGTCGATGTAATATTGATACGGTTTGCGGAGCCGGATAAAGGCAATGCCGCACTCATGTTTGATGGTGTCGCTCATGAGGGTGGCGCCGAAGCGCATTGATGGTGTAAAGTGTCCCGAAATAACCGGCTCTCCCAAAAAAGGGTTCGGCAGAGCGGTCGGCCAAAGATAAAGAAACCAAGTCCATTCCGGGCGTTGACGCGGGACACATTGTTGGACGCACCACCATCGCCGGGTCACCGATTGCTGGCAGACTTTCCTAAAAAAGCAGCTAACCCGACAGAGTTGTTGGACCACCGACTTAGCGAACGGTAGCCTATATATGTTTGTGTGCCTGGCCTGACCAACGACTAAACCACGCACCAAAACACATATGAAATGACTGTTTTGTCTTACCTCCGCACAGCCGTATTCGCTGTTCTGCTTGTTGCTTCGACTTCAGGATTTGCGCAAACCAAGCAGTCACCCGTGGGGCTTCGGGGGGATCGTGGGTTGTTGAGTGGACCCCAAAAAGCCGTCAGTGCATTGTGCGGTTCTACACCAATCAACAGCAGTTGGTCTATCAGGAAA
>JAYTAC010000580.1:0-1147 GCA_043737755.1 Spirosoma sp. | reverse complement strand
GGGTGGACTTCATTGTTTATAACCGGTGGGGGGTGAAAGTCTACGAAGGCAGCGGGGGGGTGCTGGCCTGGGACGGACGGACGAGCGAGGGGGCCGAGTTACCCACGGGTTTGTACTACTACCAAACCACGGTGCGCTTTGCCGTGCTGGAGCGCAACGCCCCGCCCCTGATCCTGAAAGGCTGGGTCCAGATCATCCGCGAAGCAAATACCCAGGGGTAGCATTGCAGCCAATGGTAATGTGGTCTGCCAAACCAGATGACTCAGGGTAGTTGTCCGGTTTGGCAGACCACGTTGTTTTAAAGGCTGATAAAACGCGCTAATGTGTCCATAATTCAGCCCCCGGAGCCGGGTCGCAAATACTCTTTTGAGGACTATAATCGTTGTATTACAAATGTTTTGACTCCATGCGATTTATCTACTCCATTGCTTTACTGAGTATTTTTCTGAGTGCGGTTTTGTGGCCATCGCTGAGCCGGGCCACCCACGTGCGGGCGGGCGAAATCACCACCCGGCGCATCTCCGAAACGTCTCTCACCTACGAAATTACGCTCACGACGTATTACGACGAAGTAAAGGGAAAGCCTGCCGCTAACGACGCGAACGCGGCCGATTTCTGCTTCGGTGACGGCACGACGATGCGGGTTGAGCGGGGCGAGCGGGGCACCAACCGGCGGTTCATCAATGGCGGCACATCGTCCATCAACGTCTACCGCACCACCCACACCTACCCCGGACCGGGGGCCTACACCATCTCGGCTGCCATTCCCAACCGGAACGAGGGCACCAAAAATCTGCCACCACCAGCCAATTCAGACGACATTGTATTCTTCGTTTCGACAACAATCTTCATCAACCAAACCCTCCTGGGCAACTCCACGCCCATCCTGCTCAACTCCCCTCTGGACTCGGCCCGCGTCGGTCAACGCTTCTGTCACAACCCGGCCGCCTTCGACCCCGACGGCGACTCGCTCGCTTACCGCCTGAGTGTACCTCAGGAACTTGTTGGGAACGCCGGTTGCCGGGGCCGGGCCATTCCCGCTTACTTGGACCCCACCCGCTTCAGCCGCGCGTCCGAGACCGGCGGCACGCCCTCCTTCGCCATCGACGCCCGTACCGGAGAACTCTGCTGGGACGCCCCCGGCGAG
>JAYTAC010000579.1:0-7871 GCA_043737755.1 Spirosoma sp. | reverse complement strand
GTTGTATTTAGAGAAACAACCGGCTGGCGGGCGTTTGTGTTGCGTTGGACGTATTGGCAATCTTTGTGACCTTAGCGAATGACTGCTCGCACTTGTGTACTTTTAATGTCTGACGGGCGCAATGCTGCAATCTCCTGACTACATAGACTTAACCTGCACTTTTCCAGTATGTTGTCTGACGTTCAGTTTCCACCGGGCGAGGAATACCGAACCGGCACCGACAACGAGCCACTTACTTTCTACCTCGAATCATTGTCCGAAAGCACCCGGCTCGACCTGCTGTTGGGTTATTTCAGTTCGTCGGCGATCAGCGTGTTAGCGGTGGGGTTCGCTAAATTCATCAGCAACGGTGGGCGGGTACGGCTTATCATCAACCATATTTTGTCGGCGCAGGACAAAGCGGCCGTGCTGGTCGGCTCAACGGCGAATCCTGACAAGTATTCGTTCTCCGCAAGCGACTATCAGGCCCTGCGCACGGTATTGGACGGGTATGGCCACCATTTTTTCGCCTGTATTGCCTGGCTCATTGCAACTAAACGCATTCAGATTCGCGCCATCAAACCCAAAGACCGGCGCGGCATCTCTCATTACAAATCCGGCATCTTCTACGACGGTACAAACCGGGTGAAATTCAAAGGTTCGTGCAATTTCACCGCGTCGGGACTGCTCGAAAACTTAGAAGAGTTGGATGTGAAGCTATCCTGGAAAACCGGTGCCGACGCATTTACCGAGTATGAACACGAATACAATCAACTTTTTGCCGGACTAACCGACTACGCCGAACTCATTCCATTCGATGACATTGAAGAAGCAATCGTGCGCGACTACAGCGGCAAAGATTTAGATGAATTGTTAGTCGATGAGCAGGGATTAGCCGTCCAGAAGGCGAAGCAGATACCGAGTAAAATCCATCAGGCAGCCGTAGCTAAAATCGCACAAGCCATCGAAACGTACCGGACAAGGCCCCGCTTTCCCTACGAAAGTGGTCCGCGTGATTATCAGAAGGAAGCCGCTCAAAACTGGATCGACAATGACTATCAGGGCATTTTCGCGATGGCGACCGGAACGGGTAAAACCATCACGTCGCTCAACTGCGTTCTGAACGAATACCAGAAAACAGGGCAGTATCAGGCGGTTATCTTAGTGCCGACAACCGTGTTGGTGGAGCAGTGGACCCACGAGGCCCGCAGATTCAACTTCCGCGAGATCGTCACCGTCTCGTCTAAGTCGAAGGAGTGGCCCGCTGAATTGGGCCGTATCACGACGCAACTCAGCTTTGGTGTGGCCACGTCGTTTATCGTGATCGTGACGTACAAATCATTTACCAAACCGCAGTTTCAAACCTACTTCAAACGCCTGCCGACGACCACTGTTCTGTTGGCCGACGAAGCGCACAACATCGCGTCGCCATCGGTAGCCAAACTGCTCGACAGTATTCACCTAACCAAACGCATCGGTTTGTCGGCCACGCCCAAACGCGTGTACGACCCCGAAGGCTCCGCTCACATGGAAGCCTTTTTCCACGACGGAAACGGACCGGCAGACCGGCCCTACACGTACAACTTTCCGATGGAGCGGGCCATTGACGAAGGCATTCTTTGTCCGTACTACTATTACCCAAACATCGTCAGTCTGACGCCCGATGAGATGGTGGAGTACTCCGAGATTTCGGCTAAACTCGCCAAACTGTACGCCCGCGCTCAGGGCGATGACAGGGCATCGAAACAGATGGAAATGCTCCTGATGCAGCGCAAACGCATTATTCACAAAGCACAGGGCAAGTTGGCGGTCTTTGAGAGCATCCTGAACGACATCATCGCCCGGCGCGGCCAAATCGATTACACGTTGGTGTACGCGCCCGAAGGTTTTTACGCCGATGCGGAAATTGACGACGAAACCTTTCCCGACCTGACCGACGAAGACCGCATCATCGACTTCTACGCATCCATCGTCCGGCGGGTATCGCCCAACACCACCATCACGCAGTACACGAGCGACTCCGCCGACAAAGACGTGGTGCTACGCCAGTTTGAGCAGGGCCAAATCAACGCGCTGCTGTCAATGAAGTGCTTGGATGAGGGCGTTGACATTCCGCGCACGGAGCAGGCTATTTTCTGTTCGAGCACGGGCAACCCCCGGCAGTTCATTCAGCGACGCGGCCGTATTCTGCGGCAACACCCCGACAAAGGGTTTGCCTACATCTACGACATGGTGGTTATCCCGCGTACCGACCCCAACAGCCCGCACTTCCAATTGGAGCGGAATTTAGTTCGCAAAGAACTCGAACGGGTCGTTCACTTCGCGTTTATGGCCACCAACAAGTACGAAGCCACGAACGTGTTCCGCGAGGTGTGCGATGTGTATCAACTCAATTTAGACACCATTCATCAAGACCTGATCGCCTGAACCCCATGACACAACTTGACCTTGTAAAGTCCTTTCTGGAAGACGCTGAAATCCAGCAGAAGTACGGTCTCTCTCCCGACGACGTGGCCCAAATGACCATGAGCAGCGAATACAACCCGACCGCGCAGGTGTTGGTAAGCCTCATTCGCCAATTAGTGAACGTGGTAGAAGACTCTGGTACGACAGTCAATTTGGCGGCCTCACGCCTGAACGCCCACCTTGAAAACACCCTTCGCTAACCATGCTCATCAACAAAATCAGCATCAGCAACTTTTTGTGCTACTACGGCTCCGATAATCAGTTTGCCTTTGTGGAAGGGCTGAACATTGTGCTGGGAGCCAACGGCTACGGCAAGTCCAAGCTATACGATGCTTTCCAGTGGGTATTCAGCGACGGTATTACCGACATGGCACCCCGCGTGGATTCGCCCCGCACTACCCCCGGCGGACTAAAATCAACCAGCACGGTCAAAGGTGAATTGGTGTCGGAAAAAGCCAAAGCCGAATGTGCCATCGGGGAGAGCATCGAAACAAAAGTTGTGGTCGAGGTGGCACAGCCCCGTAAAGACTATCCCGATTCGCCAAAGAAATATCAGTTGGTCAGAACGTACCGCATTCGGCGAACCGATGACAAGTCGTGGGTGGAGCCGGGAAAGAGTGAATTTCAGCTTTTGGAATTTGACATTATATCGTACAAGCCCGTTCCTGAAAGCAAACACGAAGAAATTCTCGAACGGCTGATTCCGGTCGACGTGCGGCCTTACGTGTGGTTTCAGGGCGAACGTGGTATCAGCAACCTCATCGACACGTCGAACAACGGGTCATTGCGCAATGTCATCAAACGCCTGTCCGATATC
Organism: Spirosoma sp.; assembly: GCA_043737755.1. GTDB lineage: Bacteria > Bacteroidota > Bacteroidia > Cytophagales > Spirosomataceae > Spirosoma. The sequence goes on along the minus strand of JAYTAC010000579.1, from coordinate 4,609 downwards.
GACCGGTGGGACAAGTACATTCAGGTAGCCGAAAAAGCCTACGACACGGCCCGGAATGCTTTCGATCAGGAACTGAGAAAGTCGCAAAAGAATCAGGTCAGAATTGGCGAGTTGCAGACTGAGCAGCGATTGGTGGAGCAACAGGTGCGGCAGTTGGAGCAGCAGATAACGAATGCGTCACAAAATCAGCAGGACGCGAAGGAGAAAAAAGATGCGCTGTTAGCCAGTATCGAGTTTGCCGAAACGATAAACAAATTGAGTCAGGTTCGCAGCAAGACCGAAGTCAATTACACCATCGCCGTGAAGCAGTCGGATGTGTTCGACGAAGGCCTGAGCCGGAAGTTGTTCGCCGATAATTGGATACTGTTGGGAACGTCGTCGCTCGTTGACAAATTTGAGGAGAAACTCAACGCCTACGACGAAGCCATTTATACGCGTAAAGCAGTGGCCAATCTGAACAAGCAGACGGTCGAAAAGCTACAGATTCGCCTACCTGACAATGTTCCCGAACCGATGTACGTCCGGCAGATGCTCGATGAGGAACACTGCCGGGTTTGTGACCGCCCGGCCCCGGAAGGCAGCGACGCTTATGTCGCCATCACCAGTTTGCTCTTGTCAGAGCCGGAAATTATACAGCCCGAACGTCCCCGGAAGAACCTGAAATCGTTTTTTCGGCAGTTTTACGCCAACGGGTTGGGTATGAAAAGCAGCATCGACAGCATCAACCAACGCGTTCAGCAGTCCTATCAGGAGCAGATCAATAACCGGGATCGGGTGCGGGCATTGAAGGATGAACTCGACGCTAAATCCCGCGAATTGCAGCAACTGGAACAGGTGAGCGGTTTGGACAACGCCCGCGACATTGTCAACTCGATGAATGGGGCAATGGCCGACATCCAAAAGTTTGAAGGCCGGTTGGTTAGCGATGGGAATGACAAGACGACGAAAGAAGAGCGTCTGCGGGAAATCAATACCGAGTTAGGTAAGCTGTCGGAAGGGCAGGTTCCCGGACATCTGATCAAAAAGAAGGCCATTCTGTTCGACCTTGTTGAGTTGGCCAAGCGCGTCAAGAAAACCAAATACCGGGAGTTGATTCAGCAACTCGAAAACAGGGCCAACGAACACTACCGGAACATCAACGCGCCCACGGGAGCCTTCTACGGCACAATTCGCTTTGTGGAAACCGGTATCGCATCTGTGGACCGGCCGGACCGGGCCGATGGTGGCTACCGACCCGTTATTATCGACAACGACGGGCGCGAAGTGGGCAACCTGAACACGTCGCTCGTGAGTTCGCTGAAACTGTCGATCATCATGGCGATTGTCTCGGCCAACAAAACCCGGAACTACGCGTCGTTCTACCCCTTGATTTCCGACGCGCCCGTGTCTGATTTCGACGTGGTGAAGGCCATGACGTTCTTCAAAGAAACGGCCAACACGTTCCGGCAGAGCATCGTGATCGTGAAAGAACTGCTCGTGGCAGACACCGACCGCGTTGGCCGCTACAAACCCGACCTCACCCGGCTCCGCGAACTCCAAACCGACCTGATGGCAGCCGGTAAAACGCTGAACGTTTATCAGTTGGATATGCCCGATGGCGTGTCTAACTCATTTCGCAGCGAGATTGAAGTCAGCATTCAAAAAGTTGATTGCTAAAGCCTAATCCACCATTCACTTCGTACATGAGTAAACAAAGTAATCAATACGACAAGATTCTCAGGGAAAACTTAGAGGCTTTTATTCCGGGTCTGATAGAAAATGTCCTCGGCATTACGGCGGTTTCATCGGAAGAACTGCCTGATGATATCCAACATACCAAGGAGCGCAAGCCCGATGTGCTGAAGAAAATAACTGATAGTCAGGACAACACTTACGTCTTGCAGATTGAGTTTCAAGTAGCTGATGAGCCGGAAATGGTCTATCGCATGGCTGAATACTACATCATGCTGGAGCGGAAGTACAAACTGCCGGTCCGTCAATTCGTTATCTTTCTCGGGTCGTCTGCCCCGCAAATGCCTGTCCGACTCGACAGAGTAAATCTAACGTTTGACTTCCCACTTATTTCCTTCGCGGCCCTCGACTATCGGCTTTTCCTCCGTTCGGACCGCCCCGAAGAGGTGCTGTTAAGCGTTCTGGCAAGTTTCGAGGGCGACACTGCCGATGCGGCTCTCCGGCAAATCGTCAGGCGAATAGAGGAAACGAGTGAGGGTGATTTTTCGTTGCGAAAGCATATCAATCAGTTGCGTGTGCTGGCGCAGTTGCGTAACTTAGGTGTAAAACTCAAATCAGCTATGGACAGCATTGCACAGTTTATCAGCCCGGAAAAAGATGCTTTTTACCTCATCGGTCAGGAGAGAGCCGAAGAACGCTTTGTGCGTACTTTACTGACCGAACTGGACATGACTGCTGAACGAATAGCCAAGCTTGCCGGGGTCACAGTTGAGTTTGTGGAGCAGGTCCGGCAGAAAATGACTGCTGATTAGACAACTGTATGACGAGGGCTGGAAAATTGACGAATCTGCAACAGGAACTCCTGAAACTGTATGCACAGCAGGTGAGTGATACTGATCTCCAAAACATTCGGCAGCTAATCGGTCAGTATTTTGCCAATCGGCTCACTACGTTGGCTAATAATGCCTGGCAGGAGCAAGGGTGGTCTGAGCAAACCATGCACAACTGGTTGAACAATGAAAATCAGTAAAGTCCCCATTGTACGGATTGATCCCGCCCTTGAGCAGTACCGCGACGTGGTGCTGTTTCCAGAGAAGCTGGCGAAAGCCAACGAAATGCTCAAAACAGCTAAGCTGCCGAACAGAAAGAAACGTACTTGACGGGTTAGCTAATCAACCGTAACTACGTTCCGAATGGCTTAACAAACCGACTACCCACCCCGTACATGCCCAACCTGTTCGAACGCTTCGACAAGAAGACTCCGCATTACCCCAACCGCTTCCGGGACCTCATCGACCGGCTCTCCCGCAAACGGGCCTTCGACACCTCGTCGGGTACGGAGGAAGAGAAGTTCTCGCAGGGCAAGATTTTCGCCAACTAACGCTTCAGGATATTCCGCACCCCACCGCTCGGATTGGACACATCGCCCACGTAGCGCGGAATGATATGAATACTGGCGTGGGCGAACTTCTGCCCCGCTGCCGCGCTGATGTTTAGGCCGACCGTGAACCCATCCGGCGAATAACGTTCCTGCAACAATCCCTGCACTTTATTGGCAACCTGCCAGCACTCGTTTTGCTCCGATAACGGCAAGTCGAAGAAGTTGGCGACGTGCTTTTTAGGCGTAACCAGCGCATGGCCTTTGCTGACCGGATAACCATCTAAAATGGCGTAGGTAAGAGCCGTTTCGGTCAGTAATTCCAATTTTGGTTTGGGTGAGCAAAACGGGCATTTCGTCGGCTCAACGGCGAGTTGGTTGATGTGCTGATATTCGTAAAATTCCGTGTTTTCGTTCCGGTAAATGGAGTTGAACGGTAGTTTCACGTCGCACTGATAAACGGACTTTCCGTGTAGCTGATGATTGCGGAAACCGTCGCGGGTAATGTCACGGCGCACCGAGAAATATGCCCGTCCGGTTGGTTTCAGCAAACGCGAAACGTTCATCATCACATCGGTTTGCTCATCGGGAAACAGGACATTGAGCACGTAAAAGCAAACGATGGTGTCGAACGTACCAATTGGCAAATCGGGCGAATGGTGGGGATCATAGCCGTAAGCATCGAAGCCTTTTGCCCGTAGAAACCGAACGTCTTGCCCGTAGCCGCATCCATAATCCAACACCCGGCCTTGCAGCAATTTCCGCTCGTTCAACATCCGAATGGGAAGCGATGGCGTGTCGCGTTCTTTGGCCGTCAGGTGGCTGTACGGATTTTGCGGATTCAAGATTTACGGTAGATAAATGGATGAGAGAAACCTAAGTTCTGCGCCGTTTGCAGTTGCGGTAAAACGGTCCGCTCCAACCGTTCACTAAACCAGCTAAATGGCTGTTGCTGAATGGCGTTTAGGCTCTGTCCGAAAAGTACGGAATAATCTTCTAACAGCTTATCACGGCCGTTACGGGCATGAAAGTGAAAGCCGTCAAACTGTTGTTGCGCGTAGCCGCTGAAGTATAGATCAATGGAAGGTAACCAATCGCTTTTCGCTGAATTGACCGGCTTTGGCGTTGGAATGATGTTCCAAATCTGGTCATGCGCCACGAAAGACCACGGCAGAAAATGATCCAAACTCAGATTGAAAGTTGTGATGAGTTGCCCCGAATAAACGCACATCAAGGCGGGGTTTTCTTTCAAATATTCCTTCCAGAACTTGTTAGCTACACTGAGCATCCGAACGCCCGGCTTTTCCAGTTTCTCCGTCAACCCAATCACGTTTGGGTTGTTCTTTTGCAGAAACCGGACTAAGTGCCAAGATGTGAAGCCGCGTAAAATGGCCTGATGCTGTTGCAGGTAAGCGGCCCATTTGTCGTTGAGTTCAATCTCTCCATCAATGAAGCGATACGGAGCTTTTTCGGTTTGACTGGCTAACTCAACAATCCGGGCGTTTACATTCTGGTCGAGTAAGCCGCGTGTTTCATGCGCGAAAAACGGCCGGATGAATC
>JAYTAC010000578.1:0-1149 GCA_043737755.1 Spirosoma sp. | reverse complement strand
GCCGTGGTGCGCTCGGCCGACACGCTCAAGGAACACATGCGGGCCACGCCCGAAGGCTTCAAAGCGATCATGCACCTCAGCCTGACCGATGAGCAGGTCGATTCGGTGAACGAAGCATTTTTTAGCAAAGTTGACCGCCAAACGTCGACTGGTTCGCCTGCGGTGCGGCTGTCGCTGCTGGAACGCACCGCGCTGGAAGATGACGCAACCGACTGGCTCGAAGACAACGGCGTCGACGACCGGGGCGACGGACCGGGTCTCGATCTGGTTGGACCATTGGTTGAGTTTGGGTTCACAACGGACGATCTGGACGGAATCTTAGCTAAAATTGGCGACGAAAACTTAGTGGGTGTTATGGGTTGGCTGGTTAGTAACTTGGTCACCGAGAAGTTGGTGATGGACATCAGCGAAGCGGCCAAACGAATTTCGACGCTGGTTGGCTCCATCAAAAACTACACCCACATGGACCGGGGCGCGGGCAAAGAAACCGTGGTACTTACCGGCGGAATCCGCAATACGCTCACCCTGCTGGACCACAAACTCCGTAGCAAGCACATCGCCGTAACACTCAGTTTACCCAGCAACCTGCCCACGGTATGCGGCTGGCCGGGTGAACTGAATCAGGTGTGGACCAACCTCATCGACAACGCCATCGACGCCCTGCCCGACGGCGGAAAACTCACCATCAGCAGCGAACCCGACCGCGAATTTGTGCTCACGAAAATCACCGACAACGGACCGGGCATTCCAGATGATATCCAGGATAAAATATTTGACCCGTTTTTTACGACCAAAGCCATAGGCAAAGGCACCGGTCTCGGCCTCGACATTGTGCAGGGCGTTATCCGGCATCACAACGGCTCGGTAACTGTGAAATCGAAGCCCGGTGAAACCATATTCAGCGTGTGTTTACCCGTTCAGTGACCAGTTATCAGTAACCAGTTATTAGTGAGATAAAACCGATAACTGGTTACTGATAACTGGTCACTGATAACTGACAACTGACATGAAACTCCCCATCATTTTTTCCATTGACGATGACCCGCAGGTGTTGCAGGCCATCCAGCACGATTTGCGGCAGCACTACCGGAAACAGTACCGGATCATAGCCACAGATTCGGCCCGCGAAGCCCTCGATGCGCTGACCGA
>JAYTAC010000577.1:0-7875 GCA_043737755.1 Spirosoma sp. | reverse complement strand
TACCGATCAGGGGTGGTGATAATCATAGACTTGACGGTGTGAGCTTTCTTTTGCCGCTGTACATCAGCTTTTGGTAGTCAGTATCGCCTGGCCTTTGCATACGTTGTTCGGTAGCATCAATGATGATAGTACTGTGTTTGAAGAAGTGGGCTTTGAACTCTTCTACGCTTTGAAATTTACGTTTGGGCGCATAGCCATTCCTGGCCAGCGTGTGTTGTAAAACCTCTAAGCCCAGAGTCTGCAAACAGTTGGCTGTCGAGCCATCCATGCCTGTTACTAAACCGACCAAATCGTAAGTAAGGCCTGATTTCAGCGAAAATAGGTAGTAGCCCAATTGCGTTGACACGCGAAGAAGTAATGATTGATAAACAGTCCGATCAACGTGTCATGAACCACCACCGAGAAATTTAATTTCACATTAAAGCAGGTTAAGTTTATTTCGCCAATGCCGTCGTTCTTTGTTCAGTCGGTGCGATACTGATTTTTAAGCCAAAGTCCTTTCCCTTCGATACGTCTTTCAGGCTGACCTGTTCACCGGTTGAACCAGTCCACAGTAGGTCGCCCGCGCCGGGTTTGGGCGTACCGTAACGCGTGGTGAAATACGGCTCCAGTTCCTCACGGTATGCGCTGACCGACTGGCGATTGTTCAGAAACAGGTCCACCTCCACGGCAGAAACCTTACCGCCGGTTTGATAATACAGCATATCGGCTGTTTCGAGGTTTACGAACTCGACCGTGTAACCGACGTGTTTGGCATCACTCTCGAAAGGTTCGCCCTTCTCTTTTGCTTTCACAACCGCAAAATCATCACCCAGATTAATGCCGCGCCAGTGGCTGTCGCGGGTTAGGCCGAGGTCGGCTAAACGGCTGGTGATGGGTTCGGGGGCGTAGTCAACGGCCGGGCCGGGCTTGGCAGCGGTTGATGAATCGGCGGTTTGAGCAGCGGTTGGCTTTTTGTTGGTACAGGCTTGCTGCGTGGCGATGAGTGTAATGATGATAAGAGTAAGCAGAAGTCGGAACATAGGTTGTGTGTGTTAGATAGGTTTTGGTAAGCGTGTTCGATTATCGAAAACTAATCCTTCGCGGGCCACAGCCGGGCGTCAATGAGTAACGGTTCGCTGTCAATAATCCGCGCCTGACTATAGAGCGGGTGGGACGCATGGAGCAGGTAGTTTACGCCCGACGGCAACACCGAAGAAGGAACGCCGAGTGCCAACACATCCGGCTCGTTGAGCCAGTCGTTGAGAATGTACTGACTGCGCCCGTAATTGCCGTCATTCCAATAGCCGGGTAATTGATCGGGTTCTAACCGGCGAATCGAATCCTCCGGCACGTCCAGCCTGAACAGTCTGTAGGCGGGCAGGTCGGCGAAGGTAACTCGGGGCGCATGAACCAAGATTTCGACCAACGCTAATGCCGGATGTTCGGCTGTGTACAGAACGCCGGTGCCGGGTGGGTTCCAGCGTCCGCCATACAGCCGATTTCCTTCGGTATCCAAGGGCCGGTCAGCGTATTTCTCCCGGATAACGCGATAAACAGTCACCATTGGTCAGCCGAAGATACCCCAGTCTAACCGCCCCAGCACCCGATCAACCAGCGTGTAGCCAGTGATGGTATCCAATGCTTGCAGGGGTGTTTGGTCGTCCAGTTCACGAATGGGTGTTCGCAGCCAATTTAGCACAACAAGCGTATTCTCATCGAACGTGTCTAAGGCGTGCAGAAGCAGGTTTTCGAGGAGAAGGAGCCGCTCTGAGGTTTCGCGATTCAGCCGTTGGCCGGGCTTCAGGCGGTGTAAATAGCTGGGCGATAAGTTGAGCGTTCCGGCCAACTCCTTGTCCGTTAAGCCTACTAAAGCCGCCACCTCATCGGCTTTCTCACGAGCCACGCCCGCCCGGCTTTGGGCTATTAGTTGCTGCTCCGTGCGGGGCGTTTGGCCGTGCCGGTTAGCCAATTGGGGGGTGGTCGAAATTTGTGCAGTTGCCAAAAGAATGAATTTTTACACTAAGTTAAACTGAAAAATTCACTTAATTATACCTGACAATCTATTCTCTCACAGCCGGTGTCTTTACTTCAATGTTGACGAGCAGATGCGGCTCTACAACTCCTGCGCCAGGTTGAAAAAGAACCCCGTTTTACCCTGCCCGTTGACGGTTCCGCTGAACCGGAAAACTAAATTGTAGTACGTCACAATGTCTAAGCTCACGCCCGTACCGACAAGCAGCCGGTTGGCCAATCGACTCTGGTACTGTTCGGCCACGCTACTGCTGACGTAACCCGCGTCGCCGAACGCCGTGAGGTAAGCCGCAATAGGCAGTGTGTTGAATTGCCTGATATGCAGCCAGTTAAGTTGCCTGACCGTATTGAACAACTGATACCGGAGGCTATTTCGCCAGATGCCGAACCGCTGACCGTCGATCACGTAGAGTTCGTAGCCCCGCACCATATCGCTCGAACTGCCCAGTCCCCGCAGGTTAAAATACGGTTGTCGTTCGGGCCAGGACACCCGGCCACGCAAACTTCCGGCCCCATAAAAACGCCCGCCCAACGGCCAATACCGGGTGACGGACGCCGATCCCTCCAAAAAACGAAAATCATCGGCTGGCAACAGACCATTCAGTCCGACGCCGACCCGCAACAACGTCCCCTGCAACGGATAGGCCACGTTGTCACGCCGGTCGTAGCGATAGCCGTAACTGAGCGTCAGATACTGCTGACGCGTTTGGCCGTTCAGAAAATAGTCGGGGTTGAGCCGGGCAACGGTGTCAGCAATGCGGGTTCGGGTGTAGCGAGCTTCGACCAAGTGATAGTTGTACAATCCGCGCCGGTGCGTGAGGATGAGACCGGCGTAAGCGCGTTCGCGGAGAAGTCCCTCCGATTTGACGAAGAGCCATTTATCGGCCTGCGTACGGTGCGGAATCTCGTTGTTGGTCAGGTAGCCGACGTCGACCCGCAGACCGATTGTCTGCGCCCGGTTGATGTAAGGTTTTGTGTAAGAGACGACGGTTTTTTTCAGGAAACCCCGCACAAACTCAAGCTGAAGCTGGTCATTGTTACCCGTAACGTTTTTATAGCTGAGCCGCCCGCCGTAGATCGTTCGCCGTAAATCGCGGCCCCGGTCATACCACCACTCGTTCAGGTTTCGGTCGGCAACGTCGAACACGGGGTAAGCCACAATGTACCACCGTTCTTTCATCGTAACGGTCAAGTCAATCAATGGCAATTGGGTAATATCGGTCGGCGTGGTTTGCTCCGTAGTCAGGGCTACCGTCACGAACAGGTTGGTGTTACTGATGTTGCGCCGGTCCCACGCCAACCGTCCCGGCAAATCGGACAGCCGCACGGTGTCGCCGGTGTGCAGGGTCATCTCACGCAGTATAATCCGGTCGCGGGTTCGGTAGTTGCCGGTGAGCCGCACGGACCCTATACGCACAAACCGGGTCGAGTCGGTGGTGACCATTGCCCGTGCAATGTTGACCGACAGCAGCAGCACAATCAGGGCCAACATTACCAGCAACCGGTTTTTTGGAATCATGCTCAAAAGTAGGTCTTTTCAAAAAAATAAGCCAAAATCATCCCCGAATCCTGCAAACGACTACGTATTATTGTCGGTCATTCGTTAGAACTACAGCCATTCGTTAAAATCACGCAGTCTATGCAAACCGAAAACATTCAGAAACCCGTTGAGACGGCCAAACCCCGGCTCACGTTCTGGCAGATATGGAATATGAGTTTCGGCTTTCTGGGTATTCAATACGGCTTTGGTCTTCAACAGGCCAACATGAGTCCAATTTACCGCTACCTGGGTGCCGATGAAGCGTCTATTCCGGGCCTTTGGTTAGCCGGACCGCTGACGGGTTTGCTGCTCCAGCCCATCATCGGAGCTATTTCGGACCGGAGTTGGTCGCCGACGTGGGGTCGGCGCAAACCGTTTATCCTGGCGGGGGCGGTGCTGGGCAGTGTTGCGTTGGTGTTCATGCCCAATTCGTCGGCCATCTGGATGGCAGCGGGGCTGATGTGGATGCTCGATGCGGGCCTGAACTCGGCTATGGAGCCTTTCCGGGCGTTCGTGGGCGATATGCTCAATGAGAAGCAGCGGCCAACGGGTTTTGCCGTCCAATCATTTATGGTGGGATTCGGGCAAACGCTGGCCAACCTGATGCCGTATATTCTCCCGCTGCTGGGCATCTCGATGGTGCTGTCGGAAGGTGAATCGGCCAATGGCATTCCCAACTCGGTGCGTTACCCGTTTTACATCGGCGCGGCTGCGATTCTAATTTCGGTACTCTGGACCATCCGAACAACGAAAGAATACCCGCCCGTTAACGACAGCTACAAGGCCCCGCAGGTGTTTACCGCCGAAGAAAAAAAGTCGATTTCCTTCTGGCACATTGCCCTGTCGCTCGGCGCGAGTATTATGGCGTTCTTTTTTGCGGTGCGGGTCGGCGGTTTCGTAGCGGGCATGTTGTGGGGCGGGGGCGTGTTGGCCGGGAGTTACCTGTTTCTGATGCTGCCTGTTTTCAGGGAGATTTTGGCGTCGCTCTCAAGTATGCCAACCGTGATGAAGCAACTCTGGTGGGTGAAGTTCTTTACCTGGTATGGCTTGCCGCTGATGTGGCAATACCTGTCGCTGGCCACCGCCCGATACGCTTTCAATGCCCCCGATGCGGTGTCGAACAAGGCTGGTTTTGAAGCCGGTACCAAGTGGGGAGGTCTTTGCTTTGCCATGTTTAGCATTTCCTGCGCCGTGATTTCCGTGTTCCTTCCCCGGATCGCCAAAGCCATCGGCAGTGCGCGGGCTACCCACGCCCTGTTCCTCACCATCGGCGCGATGGGCTTTTTTCTGACGCTCACGTCCAACGACAAAATGATCTACCTGATCGGCATGAGCATCATTGGGTTGGCGTGGGGATCAATTATGTCGATGCCGTATCTGATGCTGGCGAGTGCCGTTCCCCGAGAGCGCATGGGCGTTTACATGGGTATTTTCAACGGGTTCATCTGTGTGCCCCAGTTTATCGGTATGATTACCGTGCCGCTTTATTACGAGTCCGTGCTGGGCAACGACCCGCGTAACGCGCTGGTAACGGCCGGTGTTTGTCTGCTGCTGGCGGCTGCTTCGTGTTTTCTGGTAAAAGAAGCAGCATTGAGCGCCGATGGGGACCTGACGGTTTCATCGGGCGGACATTAATAGGGAACTGTTGTATACTTTTGCCTTCCGGCGGCTTTGTCAGATATGCAAAGCAGCCGGAAGGTTTTTTATAAACGGCCCACGCGCGTCAATGACTACCCCACCCCGTCCGTATGCCCTCTTGTCAGTGGGCGAATTGTTGGCCGATTTTATTGGTCACCACGTCTCCTCCAGCTTGTTCGACGCGCCGGACTTCCGCCGGTATCAGGGGGGCAGCCCGGCTAATATGGCCGCTAATATGGCCCGTCTGGGTAACGCCACGGCTTTGGTTGCCTGCGTGGGTAATGACAATATCGGGCGGTATCTGATTCAGCAGGTCACCGAAGCAGGGGTCGATCCGCAGCACATCAGCACGGACCCGCTCGAGCCAACCAGCATCGTCATCGTCTCCCGCACGTCCGGCACCCCCGATTTCATTGCCTATCGAACCGCCGACTGCCAGATTAAACCCGCTCAACTGCCGGATTCGTTGCTGGCCCAGGCAACGATTTTTCACACAACATGCTTCGCTCTCAGTCGTCAGCCCGCGCAAGGTGCCATCGTCGATGCGGCACGACGGGCGCAGGCGGCTGGCTGTCAGGTCAGTATCGACGCCAATTACGCGCCCAGCATCTGGCCCGACCGCGACTCCGCCCGGCGCATATTGGGTGAGTACTGCTCGGCGGGGGCGTTCGTCAAAATCAGCGAAGATGATGCAACCCGTATCTACGGCGAACCGCAGCCGATTGAAACGGTACTGACCGATTTCCACGCGATGGGCGCGTCGCTGATCTGCCTGACGCTGGGTGCCGAAGGTAGTTTGGTATCGTATGAAGGGGGAACGAAGCAGGTGCGGGTGCCGGGCCAGAAACTCGACGTTGTTGATGCTACCGGCGCGGGCGATGCGTATTGGGCGGGATTTTTGACGGCTTATATTGACGGCCACAACCCTCAGCAGTGTGCCCGGTCAGGCGCGGCACTCGCCCGAATGAAGCTGACCCGGTTGGGGTCGCTGCCCGCCAAAGTCAACCGGGAGTCGATTTACTGATGAATACGCTGTTGCTGTCACCAATGTTAACGACTCACCCGTTTGCTCAGCACGTAATAATTGGCGTCGGGGACAAGGGCCGTAACGTTTTTGGCGGGCAGCGTTTGCCACTGCGTTGTTGGGGTCAGCGACGCGAACGGGCCATTTTCGTTCAGACAAACCCGCACGGGCATGTCGAACCCGGCCACGCAGTCGGCCCATCGGTATTGGACGCCCCCCGCCACCGCTCGGTATTCGAGCACGGGGATTCGGACGCTGCGCAGGTACTGATCGAACACGGGTTTCAGATTTCGGCCCGCCTGCTCACTCATGTACTGCTCGATCTGGGCGGTCGTGACGGTCTGGTGGTAAAACGTTTTGTTCAGGCCGCGCAGGAGTTGCCGCCACCGCACGTCGTCACCCACCACTTGCCGGATGGTATGCAGCATGTTGCCGCCTTTGAAATACATATCGCCCGAACCAGCGTGGTTAACGTTGTAAATGCCGATGATGGGCCGGTCGTTGCGGACGTTGGTGCGGCACCCGATGATGTACTGGGCCCCGGCGTTTTTCCCGTAGTAATATTCGGTAAACAGGCTCTCCGAGTAGTTGGTAAAACTCTCGTGAATCCACATATCAGCCACATCTTTATACGTGATGTTGTTGGCAAACCACTCGTGTCCCGACTCATGCACGATAATGAAATCCCACAGTAGTCCCCAGCCCGTTCGGGACCAGTCGCGCCCCAGATACCCATTCCGAAAGCCGTTGCCGTAGGTCACCGAACTTTGGTGTTCCATGCCCAGATACGGTGCTTCGACCAATTTATAGCCGTCTTCGTAGAACGGATACGGCCCAAACCAATGTTCAAATGCCTTCAGCATGAGCGGCACCTGCCGAAACTGCGTCCGGGCCGAATCGCCGTGGGTGGGCAGGGCGTAATAATCCACCGACAGCGGGCCGTCGGCACCGGCGTAGGTTTCGGACCAGTGTTCGTAGCGGCCGATGTTCAGATTGACACCGTAATTATTGATTGGATTCGACACGTACCAGTCGAAGGTGCGGGTGCGGTCGGGGTTGGTCGTTACCCGGCGGAGTTTACCATTCGACACGTCCATCAGTCCTTCGGGAACGGTCACGCTGATGGCCATCGAGTCCGGCTCGTCGTACATGTGATCCTTGCAGGGCCACCACGCGCTGGCCCCCAGCCCCTGGCAGGCCGTGGCGATAAACCACCGCCCGCCCTTGTCGCGCGACCAGACGAAGCCGCCGTCCCAGGGCGGGAGTTTGGCCGCACGCGGCTTTCCGGCGTACTGCACCGTTATGGATTCGCTCCGGCCAAGTTGCTGCACTTTGGTCAGCGTTACAAAATAGGCATTACCGTCCCGCCGAACCCGCAATGTTTCCCCATCCTGCTCCACCCGTACAATTCGCAGAGGCCGCTGCAAGTCTACCTGCATTGTCTGACCCGGTTTCAGCACGCGATACCGGATCGTGTTCGACCCGCTGATGGTGCTGTCGTCGGGCTTAACCCGCACCTTCAAGTGATAAAATGCCAAATCCCACCAGGCCCGTTCGGGCGTGATGGACCCGCGCAGTGTGTCGTCGTGCGTAAACACTGGCCGCTGTCCATGAGCCGTGACCGAAGCAAACAGGCACAGCAGCAGGAGACGCAGAAAGT
>JAYTAC010000576.1:0-3220 GCA_043737755.1 Spirosoma sp. | reverse complement strand
GCAATCAGCCCGCTCCCGCCCCCGATAAAGCCGACCTCAGCCTGACCCTCAAAAGCGACCGCCGTTCGCTGCGGGTGGGGCAGTCGGTGAGTTTTACGCTGACAGTCTCGAACGCGGGCGGGCAAACGGCCACGGGAATCGGTCTGCGCAATGAACTACCCGCCGGGCTCCAGTTCGGTGGCTCGGCGGACATGAGTGCCAGCGGTCAGGTGGTCACCGGCACCATTGCTCAGGTAAACCCCGGCCAAACAGTCAGCCTGTCGTTTACGGCCCAGGCAACGGCCGGTGGGTCGCTCACCAACGCGGCCCAGATCAGCGCAGCAAACCAACCCGACCCCGACTCCACGGTGGGTAACGGCACCGACAAGGGCGAAGACGACGAAGCCCGTACCGACCTGCGGATTTCCATTCCCTGAGATCAGCAGGCGGGTACGGCAGCCGGTCGTCATTTTTGGGAAAACAGCCGGACGGTCAAACAAAAACGGGGGCAACCCGTATATTTGTCGGCTATACACAGCTCATCCCCACTGCTTAAAATGACATATTGTTTAGGTATCAAAGTCGCGTCGGGTCTGGTGGCGATCTCCGACCGGCGGCTGACTTCAGGTACGGAAGTGTCGTCGAACCGCAAGATGTCGGTTCACGAAGTTGAGCACCACTCGCTGTTCATCATGACGTCGGGCCTGCGCTCGGTACGCGACAAAGCCATCACATACTTCCGCGAGGTGATTGCCGAACAGGACCGCTCGTTCGACAAACTCTACAAAGCCGTCAACGCCTTTGGGGAGCAGGTCCGGCGGGTGGCGCAGGAAGACAAAGCGGCTATTGTGGCCAGCGGCATGAATTTCAACCTCAACGCCATTGTGGGCGGGCAACTGGAAAACGACGAGGAGCACAAGCTGTTTATGCTCTACCCCGAAGGCAACTGGGTGGAAGTCGATCAGGGGTCACCGTTCAAGATCATCGGCAACTCGGGCTACGGCAAACCGCTGCTGTTCCGAAACCTGTCCTACGACACAAGTTTGCCCGACGCCCTCAAAATTGGCTTTTTGGCCTTCGACGCCACCCGCGTCAGTGCCAACGACGTCGACTACCCGCTCGACGTCGCTATTTATCCCAGAAACAGTTTCCACATGACCGAGTACTGTCTCGAAAAAGACGATATGGACGAAGTGTCGCACCAGTGGAGTGCATTGCTCAGCAACTCGGTCCGCAAGCTGCCCACCTACTGGATGGACCCCATCTTCGAGAAAGTACGTTCGGCCAAAAGCCGGTAAACCGGCGCGTGTGCGCTTCATCGTTATCTTGCCTACCAAACACCGCACACTTTATAATGCAGAATTACCAGCCTTCAACAGCCGACAACGGCCAGGATCCTTTTCTACGGGGTGGCGGTGAAATGGGTAGCCTGATGCGCTCCCACGACTGGGCCAACACGTCGCTTGGCTCCCCCGACACCTGGCCGCAAAGCCTGCGGACGACGCTGGGTATCATGCTGCATTCAGCCTTTCCCATGTTCCTGTTCTGGGGCGACGAACTCACCTGTTTTTATAATGATGCCTGCCAGTCCAGTCTCGGCACCAGCGGCAGGCATCCGGCCATTGGCAAGCCCGGCCGGGCGGTGTGGCCGGAGATATGGGGTTTTATCGGACCCATCATCGAGCAGGTGATGACGAACACCGAGCCAGTCTGGTATGAAGACCAGTTGCTGCCCATCTACCGCAATGGTCGGCTGGAAGACGTTTACTGGACGTTCAGCTACAGTCCCGCATATGGCGACGGGGGCCGGGTAAACGGCGTTTTTGTTGCGTGCGTGGAAACGACGGAAGCGGTGATGAGCCGCCACAAGCTGGCAGAGAGTGAAACCCATTTCCGTCAACTGACCGACACCGTACCGGCCATTCTGTGGATCACCGAACCCGATGGCAGCTGTAATTATCTGAACAAACAATGGTACGAACAGACCGGGCAAACTGAGACCCAGGCGGAAGGTTCCGGCTGGCTCGACGCCACGCACCCCGACGACAAGGAGGAAGCCGGACGGCTTTTTCTGGAAGCGAACCAAAAGCAGATTCCGTTCGATGTGCTGTACCGGCTGCGCCGGAAAGACGGCAGCTACCGGTGGTGCATTGACAAGGGACACCCCCGGTTCGGGCCGAACGGCCAGTATGAAGGCATGGTTGGAACAGTCGTGGACGTGCACGACCAGAAGATGACCGAGCAGGTCGTACGGAAAAGCGAAACGTTGTTTCAAAACGTAACCAACAGTTCGCCAACCGGGCTTTGGCTGTCCGATACGAGTGGTGCCCTGACGTACCTGAACAAAACGCTGATCGAGTGGACGGGTATACCCCACAACGCGCTGCTGGGGGCGGGCTGGGCTGATGCCATCCTTGACGAAGACCGGCAGCGCAGTGCCAATGAATTTCTGACTGCCGTAGCTACCCGTGCGCACTACGATACGACGTTCAGGCTCAAAAAGCAGGATGGCAGTCTCGTCTGGTGTCAGGCTGCCGGTGATCCATACTACCACGAGGATGGCAGCTACGCGGGTTATGCCGGTTTCTGCATGGACATCGACCAGTTGGTAAAGCAGCAGCAGGCCCAGGCAATCAGCGAAACCAAATTCCGTAGTCTGATTGAAGAAGCACCCATTGCGACCTGCCTGCTCATGGGCCGCGAACTGCGAATTGAGGTCGCCAACGAAGCCATGATTGAGGTTTGGGGCAAAGGCCCGTCGGTAATCGGCATGACCCTCGCCAATGCGCTGCCGGAGTTGAGAAGCGACCCGCTGTTGCTCCTGCTCGATGAGTTATTCGTTACCGGCCAGCCCTACCACACCAGAGCCAGCCGGGCCGACCAGGTGAACGGTGCGGTGTCGGATACGTACTATTTCGATTACACCTTTAAGCCCCTGCGCAACGCCGACGGCGAAGTTTATGCTATCATGAAGATGGTGGTCGACGTGACGGAGCAGGTTATGGCGCAACAGCGTCAGGAAGAGCAGATCCGGGCGTTGGCCGAGAGCGAAGAACGGTTTCAGGCGGCTGTGGTGGCCGTTCAGGGTATTCTGTGGACCAACAACGCCAATGGTGAAATGGCGGGGGAGCAGCCCGGCTGGTCGGCACTCACGGGCCAGACCTACGACGAATACCAGGGCTTCGGCTGGTCGGACGCCGTTCACCCGGACGACGTGCAGCCAACAACCGATGCATGGCTC
>JAYTAC010000575.1:0-1150 GCA_043737755.1 Spirosoma sp. | reverse complement strand
AAGATGTTGATACCTGCGATGAAGAACTCAAAGATGCCGGTACGGCCGACTTTCTGACGGGCCTGATGGAAGCCCACGAAAAAATGGCCTGGATGCTGCGGAAGTATCTTTCGTAGAAGAGTACAAAATGACGAACGGTGAATCATAAATGGTAGATGGCGTGCTATTTCAGCTACATTCATCAGTTATAATTCACCGTTCATCAGTTAAACAAGTGCCCAAGTCCCTCTCCTTTCGCGCCGGTCTCGGCAGCGTGTTGTTCTGGTCGGTCATCTCGGCCGCATTCATCGGTCCCGGCTCGGTTACGGCCTGCGCCATTGCTGGCTCATCCTACGGTCTGCAACTGCTTTGGGTACTCACTTTCGCCACGCTCGGCACGGTCTGGCTGCAGGAAGCAGCCGCCCGCATCACCATCGCCACCGGTCAGGACCTGGGGCAGGTCATCACCAAAACATACACCAGAACGGGGGGACGCTGGGTTGCCCGGCTGTTATTTGGGGCAATATTTTCAGGCTGCGCGGCCTACCAGGCGGGCAACATTCTTGGTGCCGTGGCGGGACTGTCACTGCTAACGGGTTTGCCGGTGCAGTGGCTCACAGTCGGCGTAGGGATAATGTGCGCCGGGCTGCTTTGGGTCGGCTCCACGCAGGGATTAGCCAATATGTTGGGACTCGTTGTTTTTGCAATGGGCGGGGCGTTTATCTACGTAGCATTTGGCACCCCCGTCACCCCTGCTGAACTGGCCGGGGCATTAGTCACGCCCGCATTTCCCACAGGGTCGCTGCTGCTCATCAACAGCCTGATTGGCACGACCATCGTTCCCTACAACCTGTTTTTCGGGTCGAGTATCGTGCAGAACCAGTCTATGGGCGAAATGCGACTGGGTATCTGGGTGGCGGTTGTGCTGGGCGGGATTATTTCGGTGGTGCTGCTGCTGGCGGGTCTGCTCATCCCCGGCGATTTCTCCTACCCGCACATGGCCCAGGTCCTCAGCGACCGGCTGGGCACCTGGGCGGGTTCGCTGTTCGCCTTTGGCCTGTTTGCCGCCGGATTTGCGTCATCGCTGACGGCTCCATTAGCTGCTGCCATCACGGCGGGCAGCCTGCTGGGCATCCGCAAAAATTCCGCTGCTTACCGGTCCGTTTGGTTA
>JAYTAC010000574.1:0-3225 GCA_043737755.1 Spirosoma sp. | reverse complement strand
GAGATGGTTTTTACGGATGAGTACCGGATGCCGACAGCCCGGCAATGAAAAAGCGATCAAAATCCCATCTTCACATCGAGACGGTCGCCCGAAACGGTCTGCTCCTCCAAATTGAAAATGTCGGCCAGCGTCATCGGCTCATTGGTGCGGTAGTCCATGCCGAGGTGCATGAGCAAATCATTGGCTTTGGGCGCGGCTAATTTGCCGAACGCATAATCGACCATCAGACGCCCTTTGCGAAGCAACGCCTTGTCCAGCAGGTGCTTGCTGGCGTTGAAGGTGGCAATAACCTGAATGTGCATGCAGTCGGCGAGCAGACCGTCGGTCAGGTTCAGGATGTTCGACACGCTGTTGGTGTCGCCCCCGGCCTCGCGCGACTGTAGGATACGCTCGGCGTCTTCGATGATGAGCACCGAGTCTTTGTTGTCGAGCAGGAACGGGATGATTTCGGGCGAGGTGAGGTAGTTGGTCATGTAGGGCGGCAGAATAAGCATGTCCTTCTTGACCAACGAACTAAGGTATTTGATGTACGTCGTTTTGCCCGTGCCCGGTTCGCCGTGGAGCAGCATCAGCCCTTTGCTTTTGGGCTGCGACAGCAGTGTGATGAGCCGCTCATGCACGGGCGGAAAGTCCTCGTTGTAGTGCAGAGCTAAGTCGATGTCGGGCGGGGAAATCTCGACCCGCTCGGTGTGCAGCCCGCCCAGCCCGCTCTGAATCAGGTAGATGTGCGTCTGATTATCTTCGTGAACGTACTTGTGCGCCTGAAACCCATCGAGCAGTCCTTTCACCGACGATTCATCGCGGTAGTAGCCGTAGAGCCGGAAAAAGCGTTCACCCACGAACTCGGCTTTGAGCATAACGCCTTCGTCGTGCTCATAGATACGTTCGACGGTGTGCCATTCGTCAGTAACGCGCGTCGACTGGTTGATGATCCGAAACCCCCGGCTGTCGATCAGTTCCCGCGCCGACAGTTTGAAGTCATCGCTGAATTGCAGGTAATTGGGGTAGCTGCCGAACGCCTGAACAAAGTGCGGAGCCAGCGGAAACTCCCGGTCGAGGTCGCTGGGAATGTACAGGTTCTGAATCGTTTGTTGGTTGGGCATGCGACTGTCGGCCGTCAGGTAGCGAAACATGTCGTCCTTCGAAATCTCGTCGTAGGGTTTCAAGCGGGCGTTGGATTACGTTTCTGCGAATTCAAAGTTACCCACAAAACCGCTAAATGACTAAATCAGCCACTTGCTCATTGCCCGGCCCGGCCGCTCAGTAGGTGAACCTCAGCAAGCCTGGCGAGAACCGGAATATCACCTCATGAACGCTCTGCTGAAAATACAAACCAGCATCCGGGTTCTCGGGCGTTTGGGAGTTAAACGTGTACCCCAGCCGGATCGACTTTGCGATCTGATACTCAGCCAATGCCTGAATATAGTTCGTCCGGACGATGCCGGGGCTGTTTCGACGGTAGGACAGGCCAACCCCAAACTGCTCGTTGACCCACAGCCGGGCGTTCAGATCGACACCCGGCGGCCGACCGGCGATTTTCGAGATCAGCACCGACGGAATCAGCACCACGTTATCGGCCACGTCGAGCATTGTACCGGCCTGTACCATCACCGGCCGCACACTGCCAGCCACCGACCGCCCCACTACGTTCAGCGACCGGCTGTTGAGTTCGGGAGCGGAAATACCCCCGAAAAAGCGCACGGACTGGTAGTAGATGCCCAGCCCCAAACTGCCGACGGCCCGGTTCAGGCTTGTTGCGGTGGTGACGTCGTAGAGGGGCAGCACACTCACGCCCCCCTGCACCCCAATGGATAGTTTGGCTAATGCGGGCAAATTGAACCGGTAGGCCACGCTGCCGTAAGCACCCGTCGTGCCAAACAAACCCATCTGATCGTTGAGGGCCTGAAACCCCAGTCCCACCCGCCCCTCGGCCACGGCACCGTCGGCCGACACGCTTTGGGTAACGGGGGCGTTGCGCAGGCTGATCCACTTGCGCCGGAACGAGGCCGTCAGGTGAAACGACTCACGGCTCCCCGCCGTGGCCGGGTTGATGCTCAATGGATTGACTAAGTACTGCGAATACAGCACTTCTTTCTGCGCCTGGGCAAACTGACAAGTGGACAAAGTCAGCAACAGGCAAAGTGCGAGGATGACGGGGTGTCGGGGAAAAACGGGCATACGACGCGGAGGAAAAACGTCCGAATGTCGGATTTTCGGGGTAGAAACCCAAATGACATTCGTGGCAGTACGAGTTGAACGACTTGCGCAAACGAATAACTTTGCAGACATGACTGATCAAGACAAACCCGCACTACTCCTGGTCGATACTCAAAAGGGATTCGACGATGTGGAGTACTGGGGAGGGCACAGGAATAACCCGGAAGCGGAAATTAACATGAAACGGCTTCTGGACTTTTGGCGACAAAACGACCTGCCTGTTTTTCACATCAAACACTGTTCGACCAATCCCAACTCACCGCTTGTTGCCGGAAAACCGGGTAACGAGTTTAAAGACGTAGTAAAACCAAACAATGGTGAAGCGGTCATCGAGAAGAGCGTGAACAGCGCATTCATCGGTACTGACCTGCAACAACAACTCGACACGGCTGGCATCCGCCAATTAGTGATCGTGGGGTTGACAACGGACCATTGTGTATCGACAGCAGCGAGAATGGCCGGAAATTTTGGGTACGACACGTTTGTGGTCTCAGACGCCACCGCAACGTTTGACAAAGTCGGGGCCGACGGACAGGAATATTCAGCGGAGATTATCCACGAAACCGCGTTGGCAAGTTTGCACAACGAATTCGCGACCGTGCTGAAGACCGACGAATTGATCGATCAGTTACGGTAGCAGAGTCTTGTTCGCCCACCAGCCAACCTACTCCAGCGTCAGGATTTTGATCTCCGTCCGGCGGTTTTTCTGGTGGTCGCTTTCGGGGCAATCGACGTCGTCTTTGCATTTGTTCAGCGGGGCCATCTCGCCGTAGCCCTTCGCCACCACCCGCCGGGCGGCAATGCCCTTCGACTGCAAATACGCGGCTGCCGATTTGGCGCGGTTGGCCGACAGGGTCATGTTGTACTCGTCGGTGGCGCGGCTGTCGGTGTGCGACCGCATTTCAACGGTCATAGCCGGGTACTTCCGCAGCAGTACCGCGACCTTGTCTAATTCAGCGGCTGCGTCGGGCCGGATCGTGGCTTTGTCGAGGTCGTAGTGGATGTTGT
>JAYTAC010000573.1:0-7896 GCA_043737755.1 Spirosoma sp. | reverse complement strand
ATGGGTTCACGGGTGTTGCTCATCACCATGAATATGCAGACCATCGCTCAGATGTCGTGTAATCCGGCAATGGGTGGCGTGGCAAAAGGGCAGATTGTGCGGGAGGTGGACGCACTTGGTGGCATGTCAGGCATTATCAGTGATAAGAGCATGATTCAGTTTCGGATGCTCAACAGATCGAAAGGTCCTGCGATGTGGAGTCCCCGGTGCCAGAGTGACCGTAACCTATTCGCGTGGGAGTGGCGAAAAGCGTTGGAAACAAACAAAAACGTTGACTTTTGGCAAGATAGTGTCGTGGGCGTATTAACGAAAGACGGGCGGGCGACGGGTGTAAAAACTGCGCTGGGCGTTGAGTTTTCCGCTAAAGCCGTTATTCTGACAAATGGTACGTTTCTGAATGGTCAGATGTTCATCGGCGAAAAAGTGTTTGGAGGAGGGCGCACCGCCGAGCGATCTGCAACCGGACTAACAGAGCAATTAATCGAAATAGGCTTCGAGTCGGGGCGCATGAAGACCGGGACTCCACCCCGTGTAGATGGCCGGAGTCTCAACTATGGACGCATGGAGGAACAGCAGGGTGATGAAAACCCCGGTAAGTTTTCCTACACGGACACGGCGGCACTGACGAAACAGCGAAGCTGTTGGATCACCTACACAAATCAGGAAGTACATGACGAACTTAAAACCGGATTTGATAAGTCCCCTATGTTCACCGGCCGTATCAAAGGATTAGGACCTCGTTATTGCCCATCTATCGAGGATAAGATCAACCGTTTTGCTGACAAAGATCGCCATCAGATTTTCGTAGAACCTGAAGGGTGGGACACCGTGGAAGTATACGTAAACGGTTTTTCTACTTCGTTACCAGAAACCGTTCAGTACGACGCCTTACGAAAAATACCCGGTTTTGAAAATGTGCGCATGTTCCGGCCTGGATATGCCGTTGAATACGATTACTTCCCGCCGACCCAACTCAAACTGACATTGGAGACCCGGTTGGTGGCCAATCTGTTCTTTGCCGGTCAGATTAATGGTACAACGGGTTATGAGGAAGCAGCCTGCCAGGGACTAATGGCCGGTATTAATGCTCACCGAAACGTGAACGAAGAAGCCGAATTTACCATCAAGCGTTCAGAAGGATACATTGGTGTGCTGATCGACGACCTTGTCACAAAAGGTACCGAAGAACCATATCGAATGTTTACTTCGCGGGCGGAGTACCGTACGTTGCTGCGGCAGGACAACGCTGATTTACGGTTGACCGAAATGGGATATGCAATCGGTTTGGCCAAGCAGGTTCGTTACGACACAATGGTTATGAAACGTGCCAACGTTGCTGAACTGACGGAAGCCATCCGGGCAACCAAAGTGAAGCCGGAGGACATAAACGGCTGGCTTACTCAAAAAGGAAGTTCACAGATAAAGGAAAAGAGCAGTTTGTATACGCTGTTGAAACGCCCTGAACTGGAACAGAATGAAGTCAACGAACTGCTGGCAATGATGCCTGGCATACCCGCACTACCAGAAAATACGGTTGAGCAGGCCACTATAGAAATCAAGTACGAGGATTATCTGAACCGGGAACGCCAAAATGCTGACAAGTTGGATAAATGGGAAAGCTTAGCCATTCAATCGGGCTTCGACTACGACCTGTTGAGAGCATTGTCGTATGAAGGCAAAGAGAAGCTGAAGCGATTGCGTCCGTCTACAATTGGTCAGGCGTCACGCATCAGTGGGGTCAGCCCGTCTGATGTATCTATTCTATTAGTTTACATGGGCAGATAGGCGGTAAAAAAATTAGTTTAAAGTTAATCGACGTCTCCAGAGGAGAGTCTGCTCTATCTTGTATTAACCCGGTCATGTTATTGGAAACTGTTAACGAATGTCCCGTTTGCGCGGGAAATCAACTTTCGCCGTATCTGATTTGCAAAGATTGGTTAGTGAGCCAACAGGACTTTGCCATCCAACAGTGCAACGGCTGTGGCTTCCGACTAACGAATCCACGGCCAGACAAAGCTGCCATTAGTTCTTATTATAAATCAGACCAGTACATTTCGCACAACGACACAGGGGGTGGACTCATCGACGTGGCTTATCGAACCGTACGTAACTATACGCTCCGGTCAAAGTTGACTCTGATTAATAAATTGAATCGGGGTGCAGGACGGATTCTCGACGTTGGCTGCGGCACGGGTGCATTTTTAGAGACTTGCCGGGAAGGCGGCTGGGAGATAATGGGGACCGAACCCGACCACCAGGCCCGATCCATATCCTCGGCTAAGTTGCACACCAACATCAGTTCCGACCTGAATGAACTGACCGGGACCAATCCGTTTGACGTCATTTCTTTGTGGCATGTGCTCGAGCACATCTCGGACCTGAACCAGGCCATTCTGCAACTCCACAGTTTACTTGTAACAGAAGGCACTTTGCTGATCGCCGTTCCAAATAGCGATTCGTATGATGCAGGTTATTTCAAAGAATATTGGGCAGCTTATGACGTACCCCGTCATCTCCATCATTTCACGCCCTCCACTATGGAGCTATTGTTGGGGAAGTACGGTTTTAACCTGATAGAACAAAAACCCATGGCGTTTGATGCATTATATATTGCCATGCTGAGTACGCGATACCAAACTGGTAAAACAGATTACCTAAAGAGCATTCAGGTCGGTATAGAATCCAACGTCAGGGCAAAGCGTACTGGTCATTCGTCCAGCTTTACGTACGTGTTTAAAAAAGCGAAGTAGTACAATCACTTTGGTAGCACAGAATCGGCTCGTTGATTTTGGTAAACAGGTCAATTAAAGATAAAAAAAGTGCAAGTTTTATGTGCACAACTACGTGCATATGTATCAGCTACCGGTGGACAACTTGTTCACAACACCTCATTATTATGTGGAATAGTCACCGAGTAATCCACATGGCATATCGACAAGCTTGAAAATGTGGAGAAACAGCAACATATCAACGAGTAACCCCACATGTTTTCCCCAGAGTGAGCAGTTCACAAGTTTTATACACAAATCCACAAGCAAAAGAGTACTAAAATGTGGACAACTTGTTATTATGTTTATAATCAACATATTATGTGTGGATAAGTATAGCGTAATCTAACTGTGTTACAGTGAATTTATCCACATTCTTAACGTTAAAAAGTGGAAAAGTAGGTTGTACACATATCCACAGCCATAATAGTTGTGAAAGTTTTTTCTTTTAAATCACTTTCTTACAAAATGTTAATAAGGTCAACGATCATTTCTGTAATGCTGATGGTGTTAAGCATCGGCATAGCCCGTGGCCAATCCGAAGTTTCCACGGGAGCGTCAACATTGGCCGAAGAGTATTATAAGGCTGGTGATTTTGATAAAGCTGCCAATGAGTACGGAAAGTTGCTGAAGACGGATGTAACTTGGTTCCGACTTTCACGCTATGTAGTGAGCCTTCAGAAAAGTAATAAAGTCGATGATGCGCTCAAATTTCTCAAGAGACAGCAGCGAAGCGACGAAACTAACCGTGCCTACTATGAATTGCTGACTGGTCAGCTTGCTGCTCAACAGGGCGACACAACGATGAGCAAAGCACACTATTCGGCGGCACTGCAATCGAGCAAATCATCGGTGGCAAAGCTCGATAGAATCGCGATGGCTTTCTCCGAGACAGGAGAGACCCGCTGGGCCGTCCGCGCGTTTGAAACTGCACGCGAGGTTAGCGGGGACATTACGTTGCACAGTGAAGAGTTAATGGCCCTGTACCGAGCAACGGGAGAAACGGAAAAGGCAATCAACGAGATAATTCTGACCGGCAAGCAAATCGATAAAAAAGAGAAAGTACTGGTGGCATTACAGAGTTTTATGAATACCACGGATGAACCGTTAGTTGAGAAAGCCTTGTACGCCAAAATTCAGCAGGAACCGAACGAACTCGCTTATAACGAACTTCTGATCTGGTATTTCGTACAAAAACAAAAATTTGGCCGGGCACTACTACAGGAGAAAGCAACTGACAAACGGTTGAAAATCAACGGTGGTCGGGTGTATGACCTCGGAACGCTGGCCATGAATAATAAAGAATATAAAACAGCGGTTGATGCGTTCGAATACATCACAGCGACGTACCCACAGGGGCAACTTTACCCGTTTGCCCGTCGGTTGGTAATCAGTGCCCGCGAAGAGCAAGTGAAAAACACCTATCCTGTCGATAAGACAGAGATTCGTAAACTCATCGGCGACTACCAACGGATGTTGCAGGAGATTGGAACAAATGTGAAAACGCTGGAGGCCCTTCGCAGCACCGCCAATCTATACGGTAATTACCTCGACAGCAAAGACACTGCGCTTACAGTGCTTGACTTAGCGATTGATTTAGGGAAGACTGACCGAAACTTCGCGGACAGGTGCAAATTAGACAAAGGAGACATCTACTTGCTGAAGGGTGAACCCTGGGAGTCTACCCTGCTGTATTCACAAGTTGAAAAATCACAAAAGGAAGAATTGCTCGGGTACGAAGCAAAGCTTAAAAATGCCAAACTGCACTACTACAAGGGTCAGTTCACAGTAGCCAAAGACATTCTGGATGTGCTGAAACTGGCTACGTCGCGCGAAATTGCCAACGATGCGGAGCAACTTAGTCTGCTAATTGTGGATAATACCGGAATGGATACTACCGAAACGGCCATGCGCTGGTATGCAGACGTGGAATTGCTGCTTTTCCAGAATAAAATAGACGAGGCTGTGGATAACTTGAACCAGATGTGGACAAAGTTTGCCGATCATAGTTTAGCCGACGAGGTACTTTGGCTTCGCGCCAATACGTATCTTAAACAGGGGAAAACAGCCCAGGCACTTGACGATCTGAAAACAATAGTTGCTAAATATCCGAATGATATTTTGGGTGATGATGCGCAGTTTATGCAGGGTAAACTGTATGAAGATCAGTTGAAAGATAAACAGGCTGCAATGGACGCCTACCAAAAAATACTGACCAATTACCCCGGTAGTATTTATGGTGCCGAAGCCCGAAAACGGTTTCGTATGTTGAGGGGAGATGCAATCAATTGATGGTAAAATGACCTGCAAAAAAGGCCAAATCCGCGCAGATTTGGCCTTTTTTACGTTTGACTATAGCACCGACATTAATAATGATTCTCTGAATGCTTCGTAATCTGCCGGAAGGTGAATGCTTTTCTTTGGTCGATCTGCCAGGATAGCCAGACGTTCAGGGACATCAATTGATTGGCCTAAGACAGTTTCAACCAAGGGCTTGAACTTGGCCGGATGAGCCGTGGCTAAGGCAACTCCCGGCACATCCCGCTTACTACTCATGTACGCTTGTAATCCCATGATGCCAATAGCGGTGTGAGGGCAGGCGATGTAACCGTACTGATCAAAAATTCGTCTCATACCGGTCCGTGTTTCCTCGTCATCATAAAAATAACCCGACATGTTTTCTTGAAATCGGCTATGATCGTCGCCGTAAAGATGGGCCAGCCGAACAAAGTTGCTGGGATTGCCCACGTCCATTGCATTGGAAATGGTTGATACAGAAGATACCGGTGAGTATGAGCCGGTTTTGATGTAAGTTGGTACACTATGATTGAGGTTAGTGGCGGCCACAAAGTGCGAAACGGGTAAACCCATTTGCTGCACCATAACGCCCGCACTGAGGTTACCGAAATTACCGCTTGGCGTTGAAAAGACAATCGGTTTGCCATAGTGACGCACCTGACCGTACGCCCGCACGTAGTAAAATCCTTGCGGAATGAGCCGGAAAATATTTATTGAGTTGGCTGACGACAGAGAAAGTTGATTGTTTAGGTCAGCGTCAACAAAAGCCTGCTTCACAATCGCCTGACAATCGTCAAAAGACCCGTCAATTTCAAACGCCTGGATATTTCCGCCCAACGTCGTAAGTTGTTTTTCCTGCAAATCGCTCACCCGGCCACTCGGGTACAAAATCGACACCCGAACGCCCGGCACGTTATGAAACCCCATCGCTACAGCCCCGCCCGTGTCGCCCGATGTAGCAACCAGGATGTTCACGTCTTTGTCCCTACGCTTCGAGTAGTGCGACATCAGACCAGCCATGTACCGCGCTCCAACGTCTTTAAACGCTAATGAAGGGCCATGAAATAACTCCAGAACACTCATCTTACCCGGCTCCAATTCCACGACTGGCGTGTCGAACGAAAACGCATGATGAACAAGCTCTTCAAGTTCAGCCCGGTTTATCTCGTCACCAAATAATGCCCGACTGATGGCAAAACCAATGTCGGCGAGTGAATTTCCGGCGATATCATCAAAAAAAGATGCACCCAGATGAGGTAAAGGTGTCGGCATGTACAAACCCATGTCGGCAGGTAAGCTGTTGAAAAGAGCATCTCGGACAGACACCGTAACTTGCGGATTGTTAGTACTGTAGAAACGCATGTGCTTAGAGTAAAATGAGAATACAAAGAACGCTAAGAAGCTGTTTGAGTTAATACCCAACCTGTTTTATAGTGCGCTCAGTGTGGGTGATTCAGATAAAAAACTGACAGGACAGTCCGTTTGCAGTCCTTAAATAGCCCTCAGTTGTTATTCATTGTGCATTTTTCATTGCTTGAAACTCACGTTGCCGAATTTCGAGATTACCCGGACTTTGGTGCCCGTGCCGCGTCCGATTTTGCCGACGTATTGTTTTGTCATACGCGCCCCATGATTGGTGGCTTTGTCGTCGGGGTCAGTGGTGAGGTGGAGCGTTGGACCGGACGAGTAATTGAAGTTTCCGTAGGTAACCGTCACGTCAAAATCGAAATCGGCGTTACTGTCCATCGGAAGCATAACAGACGAATACGACGCCTGAATATCGAGGTTGTCGGCCGTTTTGGGCATTTGTTCGATTCGGAAGCCCCCCGAAAAACTCAACTTGATCCGGCCCGACTCGCGCAGTGTGCCGATGGTTGCGCCGGAGTAGTCGATGTCTGCCACCAGCCGCCCAACCTCGCCGATGCGTAGTTTCCCGAACTTGTTGACCAGCGTCAGCACATTGACCCGGTCGAGGTCGAGACTGCCGTAAGCGATATCCAATTTCCCCTGATCGAGTGCCCGAATCGTCGCCTGACCGTAAGCCACGTCGATGTCGTTTGTGCGGTTGGTGAGGTCGTCGGCACTGAAGTTGCCATAGCGGTTATGCACTGTCAGGGGTGCGTGGAAAGCCGGAATGCTGGTGTTGCCGAATCGGTTGCGCACGGTCAGGGCGTTCTGGCGCGGCATCGACACGGCATAGTCGATGCGGACGTTGTTGCGCTCCTTGCCGTTTGTCCAGCTACCAAAATTCCAGTTTGAGGTGACATTCTGACTGAAATTTGTGCGGATGACGATCTGGTTACCCGTCCGTTTTTCGTCGATGTCCACCGCATTCATGAACTGCTGCGCCCGCTCGTCGGAGTCCGAGTTGGCCGAGATCGTAATCTGAACCCGGATTTCGGGCTTGTCCCAGATGGCAACCGTCACCTGACCAAACTGATTGTCGACCGTGAGGGCGTCATCAGCGTCTACGTCGAAGAGTTTGATGATTGTTTTCTTCTTTTCGACATTGTCCACGCCGATTGGGTCTTCGGCCCACGCCAGCAGGGGTAATGCACACAGCAGCAGGTTATACAGGATTCTCATTGGTCTGACGGTCGATGCGCTGAATGACGCGTAATTGTTCATTGAGCAGGTTGATTTGGTAGTGCAGATTCTGAATCATAGCCCGGATCAGCATATCCTGATTTGGGTTTTGGGGCAGGTCTGCCTTCAGCGACTGATAGGAGGTTTCGAGACGGTCTAAATCCGTGGCAAACTCGCGGTACAGAGCCGGGTTGTCTTCGGTCACCTGCTTCAGTTCGGCGCGTTTGTCGTCAATCTGCCGCGT
>JAYTAC010000572.1:0-7901 GCA_043737755.1 Spirosoma sp. | reverse complement strand
TCGGTCGGGAAGGCCGCAATATCCGCGCCCTCGAAGCGGCTACCGGCGTCGAAATCATCGTCGACGACACGCCCGAAGCCATCATCATCTCGGGCTTTGATCCCGTCCGGCGCGAGATTGCCCGGCTGAGTCTGCACCGGCTCGTGCAGGACGGCCGCATTCACCCGGCCCGCATCGAGGAGATCGTGGCCAAAACCCGCAAAAACATCGAAGACGAGATTGTGGAGATCGGCGAACGGACGGTGATAGACCTCGGCATTCACGGTCTGCACCCCGAACTCATCAAAATGATCGGGCGGATGCGGTTCCGATCATCCTACGGTCAGAACCTGCTGCAACACTCGCGCGAGGTGGCCAAACTATGCGCAACAATGGCCGCCGAACTGGGATTAAACGCCAAATTGGCCAAGCGAGCCGGACTGCTCCACGACATCGGTAAGGTGTGGCCCGAAGAGGCCGAACTGCCCCACGCCATTCTGGGCATGGAATTAGCCAAAAAATACAAAGAGAATCCCGAAGTCATCAACGCCATCGGTGCTCACCACGACGAAATTGAGATGACGAGCATGATCTCGCCCATTGTGCAGATTTGCGATGCGGTGTCGGGTTCACGGCCGGGTGCCCGGCGCGAGATGATGGAATCGTACATCCGGCGACTGAAGGAACTCGAAGAATTAGCCAGTAGTTTTCCCGGTGTTCAGAAATGTTACGCCATTCAGGCCGGACGCGAACTGCGCATCATGGTCGACGCCGATCACGTATCGGACGACCGGGCGGGCACACTCTCGTACGAAATTTCGCAGAAGATCGAAAAAGAGATGCAGTACCCCGGCCAGATCAAAGTAACGGTGATCCGGGAGATGCGGGCGGTGGCCTACGCAAAATAAGTTTCCCCATAAATTTTCATCAGGAAGGTGCCGTAGCTGGCACCTTTTTTTGTGTTAACTCCGCCAAGACAAATCATCAGATGTATTGATTATCAGGGTATAAATCACTTAGAAAGTCTTGCCGTCAGCAGCCACGGATACGTGTCGAGGGGAATGGGCAGGCCATCGGGCTGAATTTGCAGGTACATCAGGTGAAGGTGCGTGGGCGAGCGGGTTTTGTAGGCGTTGAATCCCGTGCGGCCCATCTCGCCGAGTTTCTGGCCAGTCTGCACCCACTGCCCCGGTGCCACCTGAACCGCACTGTTGTGGGCGTAATAGAAGAGACCGTGCAGGTTGGGATCATAGACCCAAATCCAGTTACCACCCCGGTACTCAGAGCCGGACGTCCAGGCGGTTTCGATGCCAATGACTAATCCGTTGCTCATGGACAGAATATCGACGGGCTGGCTCGTGCGGTCGTCGAGGCTATTCTGGTTGCGGTCGGCCACGAAAATATCCTGAGCCGGGTGGCTCCCCCGCGCCTTGTAGTCGAAGAGGTCGAAGCCGTTGGCCCGGTAGCCCTCGCCGTGGGTGCCGCCGATGGAATTGGTCGCGTAACCCCGGATTGGAAACGAGAAGTATCGCCCGGTCCGGCGCAGGCTGTCGCGTTGAAGGGAGTCGTTCCGGTAGCTCTGCGCACTCCGAAACCGGCCCTGCAAACCGCGCATGATCACGCTGAACCGCACCCGTGCTGAGTCCGGCGCGACCCGCTCCTCCCTGATTTGCGTGTATAACCGCTGAAATTGCTGGCAGTAAGCGTAAAGTGTCGGTTCGTCGGAGTTGCTGCCGACGACCTGCGACGAAGCCACGTTTAACCCGCCCACTAACAAAGCACCCGCAATACCCGCTATCCGCATAAACCAAACTACGTCAATCGTCACAAATCCGCCCGGTAGGTTGAAGGGGCAAAAGTACGTGAGGAAGTGATGAATGACGAACGCCATTACTTGGAGTAATGGCATTCGTCATTCATCACTTCCTCACTCCCTCACGGGCACACGATTTTGTAGAACGTATAGCTCACCGTCAGGGCCGTGTAGGTGTAGCTGTCCCGGAGGGCGGGGTTGCCCTGGGCGGTCTTGTTGGTGGTGATACCGTATGTTCGTTCACCCAGACCGTCGAGGTAGTCATTTTTGGTGAACCGGGTGCCGAATTCAAGTCCCACGCTCCACGGCCGGTTTATCTCGTACTTCACCCCCACCCCCAGCGGGAAATTGATGATGCCCCGCGCCCGGACGACCGGGTTGCTGAAACTGCACAGCCCCACCCCGCCAAAAACGTAGGGCGTCCAGTTTTTCGACTTGGGCGTTGGCCTGTAGTTCAGGAAGTTATACTGAAGGTCGATAGTGGCTTCGCTCAGGCTGCTTCGGAACGAGTACCCGCGTGCTTGCCGGAACGGGTCGCGGCTGGCGCGGTCGGTGGCCCCGATGCTGCCGATACCCACCCCCGCCCGCATCGAGAACGAGCGGCTGGCGTTGTAGCGGAAGAACAGGTTGGCCGCCGGGCGGTAGAAACGGGGGTTCAGCGCGGGCGACATATCGCCTTTGTAGAGCAGCCCGCCCACGCCCCCACCCACTTCGAGTTTCTGGGCCTGCACCGACAGGCTGATAAAAAGCCCGGCTATCAGTAGCCGGGCCGTGTTGATGGGTACGTAATTCATGAGGATAGGCGGCAGGCGATGGGAAACTGATCGTACCTGACCGGCTGGTTTCGGCTTATTTAACGGGTGGGCACTTGATTTTACCCGGAATAACGTACTGAATCGAGACGTTGGTCAGCACGTAGCCGTCCCGGAAGATACCGTCGCCCCCGCGCACATTCGTTTGCAGGGCATCGCTGATGGCGGCCTTTTGCTCTTCATTGCCCGCGTCGAACAGTTCTTTCAGAATGGCATAGCGGTCGGAACCGTTTTTCTTGCGGGCCGCAATGGTCTGAAAACGCCGGTCGGCCATTCTGGACGTCACCCCTTCGCGCGTGGCCGGGTCATCATAACCTGCCCCGCCCACGTCGTCGAGGTAATCGGTAAAGGTGTAGCGGTAGCCAATTTCAACGCCAACATTAAACAGTTCATTAATCATGTAGCGGGCACCAATGCCAACCGGAACGGCTACCGTCACAAGCGAGTACGGCTTGTCGCGGCTGGGTTGCCCCTGCCCTTCCGTACGGAGTGGCTGGAGTTTGGTCCACCTCCGGGCTTCGTAGGGTGCGGCTTCTTCGGCAACGGCGGGGGTGCGGGCCTCGGGGCTGTGGGCCAACAACGCAAGCCCGCCAAACACGTAGGGCGTAAATTTGGCCCGGACGTTGGAGTTACGGCCGTCGGCCACGAAGTTATAGATACCTGTGAGCGCAAACTCTTTCAGGTCGTTCCGAAAGTGCAGGTTCCGGGCGTACTGAACGACGTTCTTCTCGATAGTATTCTTGTTGAACGTGTAATCGTCACCCGCAATACGGGCGTAGGTGAACAGGGCACGGGCGGCAAAATGGGGCGTAAACTGGCGGGTATAGCCCAATCCGACGTTCCAGCGGGGCATGATGTAGGTAGCCCGGACGGCCCGGCGGTAACCGGCGAGGTCACCGTAGTAGTGCGACGAACCAATCCCGAACGTTACCGTCGAGTAAGGAATGAAGCGGGTATTGGGCCGCCGTTGCGCTGCGCTCTGCGTGACGAGGTTCGTCAGCAGCACCACCACGGCTAAGCCCGTCAGTAGAGACTGGTATTTCTTCATAGATGCGTAAGAGGTGAATCAACCCGGTTCGGCCCGCAGGCTAACCAATTCCGAAACGGTCACGGCGGTTCTTTTATTGGCCCGGCGATTAGAAAATTACGAACACGAACACGAAGGGGAAGCGCGGAAACGAAGGGGCTACGTGTGGTTGCGTACTGTTTCGCACGTTTACAGTTGCGGTGCATAAAGCTCATTTCTAACGGATTCAGAACGCTGCGCAACCGTCAAACTCCTTTGATCCGGGCTACCATCAGTAACCCGCTGACGCTGAGGGCATCGGTAATGCGGCTGGACATAACCATGTCGACGGCTTCGGCGAGGGGCAGCTTCCAGATGCGCAGGTCCTCGGTATCTTCGGGTTCGTGGTCGCCCTCCGTAAGACCTTCGGCAATGTAGAGAAATCCCTCTTCGTCGGTGGCGGAGTTAGAGGTGTGAATGCGGGCAATTTTGGTCCACCGATCAGCTTCCAGTCCGGTTTCTTCTTTGAGTTCGCGTTTGGCCGATTCGAGGGGGTCGGTGCCGAGGGGACAGCCGCCTTCGGGAATTTCCCACGAATACTCATCGAGCGGATACCGGTGCTGACCCACGAGCCAGGTATTGCCGGTCTCGTCGAGGGGAATGACGCCAACGGCCTTGTTTTTAAAATGGACGACGCCGTAAATGCCGGGTGTTCCGGCAGGAGTCAGCACCTCTTCGTGGCGGATAGTCAGCCAGGGGTTTTCGTAGCTGACCGCCGAACTGAGCGTTTGCCAGGGGTTTTTCGTCACGTTCATGCGGTCGAAAGTACAAACTTTTTGGCAACGGATGGTTAACTTTGAAGACAGAAAACCGGGTGGCCGCTGCCGGGTTTCTACCTTTTTTACCCCATGAATACACCCCAACAAGTCAAATACCGCTGGATAAGTATATCGCTCGGACTGAGCGTGGTGTTGCTCGTCATTAAATTCACGGCTTACTTTCTGACCTCGTCCACGGCTATTCTCACTGACGCCGTCGAGTCCATCGTCAACGTCATTGCCAGCGGTTTTGCCTTCTACAGTATCTACTTAGCCGGGCTTCCGCCGGATCAAAACCATCCCTACGGCCACGGCAAAATTGAATTTCTGTCGTCGGGCTTTGAGGGAGCCATGATCCTCTCGGCGGGTTTAGTCATCATCTGGCAAGCGATCCTGAGTTTTCTGGCCCCCCGGCAACTCGACAATCTCGGCTGGGGATTAGTGCTCATCGGTGCCACGGCCGCAGCCAACGGTTTTGTAGGCTGGATGCTCATCCGGTCGGGTCGCCAAACCGACTCGGCAGCTCTCACCACCGACGGTAAACACCTGCTCACCGACACCTTCAGCAGCATCGTTGTCATGATTGGCGTGGGATTGGTGGCCCTGACGGGGCAGGGCTGGATCGACAGTGCGCTGTCATTGGTGCTGGCAGTCGTCATTATCTACAACGGTGCTCAGATTACCCGGCAGTCCGTGGCCCGGCTCATGGACGAAACCGACGCCCCGACGCTCGACCGCGTGGTGGCACTGCTGAAAGCCCACAAAGACCGCAACTGGATCGACGTGCATAACCTGCGCGTTCAGAAATACGGGGCCGATCTGCACGTCGACTGCCACCTCACGCTGCCCTATTATTGGGAACTGAGCCGGGTTCACGACGAGGTGCATCATTTTGAGAATACGCTCAAAGAAGGCTTTCAGGGCGAGGTCGAAATGTTCGTGCACACCGACCCCTGCATGAAAGAATGCTGCCACTACTGCCGCGTGGCCGATTGCCCCGTGCGGGCGTCGGCATTCATCCGCGATGTGAACTGGACGGCTGCAAACCTACCCCTCAATCAGAAGCACTTTGTGCCCATGACGGTTGGGGAGAGCCAATCAGATTCATTCCCCGAATAATCAAACCCTATCCGACCGTCACGCAAGACATCATCATTACGACGAAACGCCGGTAAACACCTGATCCTCAATGAACGGTTGATTGCGGACGCGTTTGCCGCTGGCTTTGAAGATAGCATTGGCAACGGCGGCTCCGGCGGGCGGCAGCGATGGTTCGCCAAGGCCGGTCGGTTCCATGCCGTTGTCGACAAAATGGACTTCCACGTCGGGGATTTCGGCCAAGCGAATCAGGCGGTAGGTGTCGTAATTGCTCTGCTCCGGCACGCCATCTTTAAACGTCATAGTACCGTACATGGCGTGACCGATGCCATCGACAATGCAGCCCGTTACCTGCTGCCGTGCCCCGCTCTGGTTGATGACGATCCCGCAATCGGCCGCCGAATACACTTTCTGAATCACGGGTTTGCCTTTCTTCATTACTACCTCACCCACCTGCGCCACGTAGGACCGGTGTGAGAAATACACGCTGAATCCCTGCGCCACCGGGCGGCCGTCGGCCCCTTTTTTGGTGCCCCAGCCCGACTTCTCAACCGCCAACTGAATGACGCCTTTCATCCGGTCGATGTCGTATTTGACGGCTCCGGTGGGTTTGGCCTTCGCTTTATCGAGCAATTCGAGCCGGAACTGCACGGGGTCTTTGCCCGCAGCCTGCGCCACTTCGTCTAAAAAAGCCTGCTCGGCGAATGCCAGAAAATTCGTGATGGGTGCCCGCCACGGGCCGGTCGTGATGGTCGATTTATGGTCTTTACTGTCGATCAGCAGGTTATCGACCGCCCCGGCCGGAAAATTATCCTCGCGCGTCGAGTTGCCCGCGTTGATGCTGGCTCCGCGCAGTTTGTAGCCAATCATGTTGCCCTGCGCATCCAACGCGGCCTCAAACCGGTAGCGCACGGCGGGGCGGTAGCTGCCGCCGGTCATGTCGTCTTCGCGCGTCCAGATCAGTTTGACCGGCGCATTGACCCGCTTCGACACCTGCACGGCCTCGATGACGTAGTCCGCTTTGAGCCGACGACCGAAGCCACCGCCCATCCGCGTCAGTTGCACCGTCACAGTTTCGGGCGGGATGCCGAGCAGTTTAGCGGTTTCGTTGCGGGCCAATTCAGGCGTTTGCGTCGGCCCGACTAATTCTACGCCATCCGCCCGGACGTGGGCGAAGAAGTTCATCGGCTCCAGCGGGCTGTGGGGCAAGAACGGGCACTGATACTCCGCCGTAACGACTTTGGCCGCGCCCTTGAAAGCGGTCTCTACGTCGCCATCTTTCCGGCGGACGGTGGCGTCAGTGGCGTTCAGCAATTCCCCGAACAGGCGGTTATGATCGGCGGTGCTTTCGGTGGCGTTGGTTTTTGTCCAGTCAATTTTCAGCGCGTCCTTCGCTTTCTTGACCTGCCAGGTCGATTTACCGACGACAGCTACGTTGTTATCGTAGGTGAACACGTCGGTAATACCCGGCATGGCTTTCACGGCGGTATCGTTGACCGACTTCAGCGTGTAGCCAAATGCGGGTCGCTGAATCATGGCGAACAGCATCCCCTCGCGGTAAAAATCCAAACCAAACAGCGGTTTGCCGGTCAGGATACCCGGATTATCCACGTTTTTGATCGTCTGCCCGATCAGCGTGAAGTCTTTCGGGTCTTTCAGCTTAACGTCGGTCGGGACGGGCAGTTGAGATGCTTCGGTGGCCAGGTCGCCATAGCCCAGTTTTCGGTTACTGACCGGGTGCAGCACGAAGCCCGTCGCTGTCGAACACTCCCCGGCGGGTACGTTCCAGCGTTTGGCGGCTGCGCCGATGAGCATCTGCCGGGCCGTGGCACCGGCTGTGCGCAATCGCACCCACGAGTGCGGAATGGACCCGCTGCCGCCCGCTACCTGCCGTTCAAATTTCTTGCTGTCCAGCGGAGCCTGCTCGACCACCACTTTTTTCCAGTCGGCGTCCAATTCCTCGGCCACGATGATCGGAAAAGCCGTTTTGATCCCCTGCCCCACTTCGGGATTCGGCGACAAAATAGTGATGACGCCCTGCGGATTGATGGACAAGTAGCTGTTGAAACCTACCGCCGGGGCAGCAGGAACGGCACCCGTTGCCACTGATACAGCATCTACGGCGGCATCGGCGTCGGTCCAGTTAAAGCCCAGCAGCAGTCCGCCCCCGGCGGTGGCGGCTATTTTCAGAAAATTCCGTCGGCCCGTGTTCGGTAGTGATTGCATGGCTATTTGGATTTAGCGGGTGTGACGGTCGATGCTGCCGCCGTGGACACGGAGGCTACTTTTACGGCTTCGCGGATGCGGTGGTAGGTCCCGCACCGGCAGATATTGCCCGTCATGGCCGCGTCGATCTCGGCAGTGTTTGGCTTGGG
>JAYTAC010000571.1:0-1155 GCA_043737755.1 Spirosoma sp. | reverse complement strand
GAACAGGTCCGCCCGTAGCGACTACGCCTGGTACTCCCGATCATAACGCGCTGATTGCCGTGTTGCCCCCCGCCTGGGCCGACCAGCCGCTGATTCCGTTTCGGGCGCACGAGGAGCCAAACTGGACCGAAAATCGCGTGTTGCTCAACAACTTAGTGGCCATCGACTACACGTCGGGTTTGGTACAGTACCTGCCCGACCGACTCGGCGGCATGGTTGGCCACCTGCTCGAACGCCACCTGGTTTACGAGGCCCTCATTCGCCCGTCGGACGGGTACGTGCTGTCGGAAACCGCGCTCTGTTTTCTCTATTGGGCGGCCCGCCAGCTGACCGTTGCCGAGATTGCCGGTCGGCTCAACCAACCCGTCGAAACGCTGCGGTCCTTAGTGACCGATCTGGCCCAACGCGACTTGATTCAGTTGGTGCCCGTCAGTGCGTCCGGGACGAGACTACAGCACTACCTCAGCTTCCAGACCTACGAAGGCACTCCGGCCCAACAGACGCTGCCCGACCTCTGGCAACGGGCCGTTGCCCTGCATGGCAACCGCTCCGCCCTGGTCAATTTGGACGATGACAGCACCTTCAGCTACGAGGAAGCCGCCCAGATTATCAGCCGAATCCGAAGCGCACTGACCCACGACGGACTGCGGCCCGGCGACCGGGTGCTGCTGATGACGCCCCTCCACGCCGAAAGTCTGCTGCTGAGTTGGGCCTGCTGACAAAACGGTCTGGTAATCGTTCCCGTCGCCCGGCGGATGGCCACCGGTAGCCGCCCGCTCGCTGCGGCTGCTCCGCTGTGGGTTTGGCGGGCCACGGGCATTGGTGCGCTGTTGCTGCTCGGGCTGTTGGTGGGGCTGGCTCTGTGGTCCGAACGGCGGATGAGCCGCCGGTTCACGACCGACGCCGAAACGCTGCTGCGCCGGGAGTGGACGGCCCGGTCCGACTCGGTCACGCGGGTGGTGGTGCTGGGCACGTCGCTGGTTGAGTACGGCGTGGCTGATGCTGACTACTTCGCCCGGCAATGCGGCAGGCAGGTGCGGGTGGTGAAGCTGTTCCGCGAAGCCGTTAACGTAGAGGGGTTCACGGACGCATCGCCGATTTTTCAACTGCTGGAACGGTATCCGCCCCATGTGCTGTGCATCGAAGAAAACCTGC
>JAYTAC010000570.1:0-1155 GCA_043737755.1 Spirosoma sp. | reverse complement strand
TCTGAGTCTGGCCGATGAGCAGGTTGTTACATTAGCTGACATCCAGTCGATGAAAAACCGGCGGTTGCCCCTGTTCGTGACGGCCACCTGCCAGTTCGGTCGCTACGACGACCCGAATGCCACCTCCGGGGCCGAATTGCTCCTGCTCAGCCGAACGGGTGGAGCCATCGGGCTGCTCACGACGACGCGGCCTGTATACGCCAATACCAATCTGTTGCTGAATGACGCGTTCTACAAAGCCGTTTTCGCGCCCGTCGACGGTCAAATGCCCCGCTTGGGCGACGTGATGCGGCTGACGAAAAATAATAGTCTGAGCGGACCCGTCAACCGGAACTTCGCCCTGCTCGGCGACCCGTCCATGCAGTTAGCCTACCCCAAAGCGCAGGTTGCCGTGACCCAAATCAACGGACGGGCAATAACGGCCAACCGGATCGACACGTTGAAAGGGTCCCAAACAGTTGAGCTATCAGGCGAAATTCAGCAGAAGGGGCAACGATTGGCCGATTTTACGGGGACACTGCGGCTGACGCTCTACGACAAAGCAACGACGAAAACGACGCTTGGTGCCGAAGCCGACAGCCCCAAAATGAACTATCGGACGTATACCAGCACGGTTTTTGCGGGGCAAGTCCCCGTGCAGCAGGGACGTTTCGTGGTGCGATTCACCCTGCCCAAAGACATTGATTACACCGTTGGACCGGCAAAATTGTACGCCTATGCCATTCGGTCCGACAGTCTGCTCGACGCCGTTGGCAACTACGACAGTCTGCGCATCGGGGGCAGCGTTAGTGTCGATAGTGTCGATAATCAGCCGCCGGTTCTGACGCTGTCGGTCGTTGGCGGCACTCCGCAGGGTGATCTTATTCGGGCAGCCGGGCCGGACGTGACGCTGCGAATCGGTCTGCGCGACAACCGGGGTATCAACGTAGCACGGTCGGGTTTGGGACATGAACTGACGGCTCAATTTGGTGAACAAAGTCCCGTCATTCTGAACGATTTGTATGTAGCAAACGGCTCCGACGGGCGGCAGGGCGAGATTTTGCACACAATCCAAAACGTGGTTTCGGGAACGTATGCGGTACGGGTGAAGGCGTGGGACATTAACAATAATTCGGTAGAGGGGGCGTTGAGCATTGTAGTTTCCGAACGGCTAGG
>JAYTAC010000569.1:0-1156 GCA_043737755.1 Spirosoma sp. | reverse complement strand
GCTGCTGTTTGCGTTGCTGGGCGCACCAACGGCCTGTCGCAAACCGGTACCCGGTTCCGGCTCAGTCAGTACGCCAACGCCCGGTCCCGTTTCCGACACGGCTACCGAAGCGTCGGCCCGGCACTTCCGAAATCCGTTGCTGCCCGTTGGTCCCGATCCGTGGGTGGTGTATCAGGACGGTTTTTATTACGTCATGCATACAACGGGGGGTGACTTGCGCATCTACAAAACCAAAAAGATGAGCCTGCTGGGTTCGTCTTCTTTCAGTTCGGTATGGTCGCCCCCGTCGTCGGGACCCGCCACGCGCGACATCTGGGCACCCGAACTGCACCGCGTCAATGATAGCCGGGGCGTCGCACGCTGGTACATCTATTACGCGGCCGTGGTTGCGCCCAACACCCAGCACCGCATGTACGTACTGGAAAACGAAGCCACCGACCCGCTCACGGGCACGTGGGTATTGCGCGGGCAGGTGCAGCTACCCGACAACCGGTGGGCCATCGACGGAACGCTCCTCAACCTGAACGGGCAGTTGTATTTCGCATGGTCGGGCTGGGAAAACGCCGTTGACAATGATATTCAGCACATCTATATCAGCAAAATGCGCGACCCCTACACGGCCGAGGGTCTGCGGGTGCGCGTCTCAACGCCCGAACACGACTGGGAAAAGCAGGGCATCCCGGACGTGAATGAAGGACCGGAGTTTCTGGTCCACGACAACAAGGTGTTTTTGGTGTATTCGGCCAGCCATTGCAGCACCGATGCTTACGCCCTCGGTATGCTCACCGCCAGCACCACCGCCGACCTGGCCAACCCGGCAGCATGGACTAAATCGGCCGCGCCGGTGTTTGGCCCTACGGCCGCCAATGGCACCTTCGGCGTGGGACACAACGGCTTCTTTCAAACGCCGACCGACCGAACCCACACCGGCGGACCGGCCGGACCGGCCGAAAACTGGATTTTATACCACGCCAACCCGCAGGCCGGGCAGGGCTGTGGCGACCGGCGGTCGATTCGGATGCAGCGATTTGGGTGGAAAACTGACGGCTCCCCTGACTTCGGCCAGCCTAAGCCGCTGACTGAGTTCGTGAAGCGACCGAGTGGTGAATAGAGGTATCACGGACTTCAGTCCGTATCGACGCCCAGTACGGACTGA
>JAYTAC010000568.1:0-7910 GCA_043737755.1 Spirosoma sp. | reverse complement strand
CGGCTTTCTGCAAACTGTCGATCAGGCTGATTTCGTCGGGGCTGATACCCGCGTCCGATACGGTTGTCAGTCCCAGCGACACGCAGACCTGCTGAGCCGCCAGCAGCATCCGGGTTTTGTCCCGGTTATCGGGTCGGGGCAGCACCCGCCGGACAAGTTGCATGGCGTTATCGACCAGTACCCCCGTCGGTTGGGCATTGGCCAGCATAATTTCGCCCCCGGCTACTCGGGATGTGGCCGTTATCTGCGCTAATCGGAGTGCTTTTGAGTTGACTAACAGCGCGTGTCCATCGACCCGCGTCAGGGCAACGGGTACGTTGGGAAAGGCCGCGTCGAGTTTTTCGTTGGTCGGAAACGCCCGGTCTTTCCAGTCGTTCTGGTCCCAGCCCCGGCCCGTGAGCCAGATTATATTGGGGTTTTTCTGGTAAAACGCTTTGAGTCGTTCGATGACCTCGTCGTAGGATGTCGCCCCGACCAGATCGGCCTGACCGAGCACCTGCCCCAGACCCAGAAAATGAGCGTGGGGATCGTAAAAGCCGGGATACACCGGTTGCCCGCCCAAATTGACGGTGCTGTCGGCGTCGTATTGGTCGGCGAGGGTTTTGGCCGACCCAACGGCTGCGAACGTGCCGTCGTTGATGACAAACGCGTCGGCGGTGGAAAAACTCGAATCGGCCGTGTACACACGGGCGTTCATAACAAGAAGGTCAGCCTTTTTCTTCGGTGAGCAGGCCGAGAAGGTGATGGTAAGGGTAGAAAACAGCAGAAAAACGTATTTCATAATTGGTGGTTGGGGAGAGTCCGCAAGTTAGGTCAAAGTTGCCGTGCCTGCCGAACCGTGTCATATTCCCGTAAATTTGATGTCAGGTTGTGTACGGGTCTGTTGTACCGGCGGGCTTTAGCCGCCGAGCTATCAATTGCCTGAGTCAACTTATTCAGTTTAACCCGGCGGCTAAAGCCGCCTGTACAAGGCCATATTCTCGTAAATTTGGCCCACTCGTCCCCGTTAATGCCCTGTCGATGAAACTTAACCTCTGGATTCTTTTCTGTTTCTTTTGCTTCCCGGCCCTCGCTCAACAACCCCCGAATGCCATCCGTCGTGCTCAACAGCGGACGTTTACCATCGCCACGTTGCCGCAGCCGGGTGAGGTGCTGACCCTGTCGCAGGCTATTCAGCAGGCGACCGAAAAAAGTTATCAGGTCCAGATCAACCGATCACAGGAGCAGATTGCCCGCAATAACTACACGAAAGGGAATGCGGGTTATTTGCCCGTGCTGACGGGTAACGTTAACTCGAACGGAGGGTTGCAAAGTCTCGATCAAACGTTTCTGGACGGCCTGCGCCCCCGCCAGGTCATTACGGGTATTTTCAACCGGACGACTAATCTGGGGCTGAACCTGAACTACACCCTATTCAACGGGTACGCCCGGTCAGCCACGTATTACCAACTGCGCCAGTTGGTGCAGATCAGCACCGTCTCAACCCGCGCCAACGTGGAAGCAACCGTTGCCAGCGTCGCTACCGGCTATTTCGACGTCGTCCGGCAGTTGCAGCGGCTGATTGCCTTCACGCAGGCCCTCGACATCTCCCGCGAACGGCTCGAACTGGCCCGCGTCACCTACGAGGTCGGAACCCGCTCGAAGGTCGATTTTCTGAGTGCTCAGGTCGATTACAACACCGACAGCGCGGCTTTGCTGTCCCAGGAACAATCGCTTCGCAATGCTAAAGTGCTGCTCAACACGCTGTTGGTACGGGATGTACAGACTGAATTTGCCGTACGCGATACGATACAGGTGCGCCCCAATCTGCAACTGCCGCCCCTCCAGCAGTCGCTGACAACCAATAACCCGCAGTTGGCAGCCGCCGTGCTCAACCGGACGCTGGCCGATGTGGGTGCCCGGTTGGCCAATGCCCAGCAACTGCCGCTTATCACGGCACAGGCGGGGTATAACTATCAGTTTATCGACAATCAGGGCGGTTTTGGCATCCGAAAAGGGCGCAACAACGGCCTGACGTACCTGTTTCAGGCGACGATTCCCATTTTCAACGGCTACAACCTGAAGCGGCAAATTCAGAACGCCCGCGTCAACACGCTGATCGCCGAGAATCAGGCGAACGATCAGCGGCTGCAACTTCAGTCGGCCCTCGTGCAAACGTATCAGGTGTACCAGAACAGCTTAGCTCTGCTTAATTTAGAAGTGCTCAACAACCGATTGGCCAACGAGAACGTCGATATTGCCTACGACCGCTACCGCATCGGCAATTCGAACTTTGTGGAGTTTCGCGACGTGCAGCGCAACGCCATCAACGCGCAGATTCGCCTGATCGAAGCGGAGTATAACGCCAAAGCCGCCGAAATCGAGTTGCTTCGGCTCAGCAGTACCATCACCCAGGAACTTGTTCAGTGACCAGTTATCAGTGACCAGTTATCAGTAACCAGTTATCAGTCCCGGCGGGGAACCGCAACAGTTCTCTTCTGAACTGAGTTTGTACGGTATGGCCCCGGCTGATAACTGGTCACTGATAACTGTTTACTGCTCATGACCGATCCCGTTCAGCCCTTCGATTGGGAACGAATGCTCATCGACCAGTTCCCGTGGACGTACCTCGGCGAAGTGGCCTTTCGGACCGTGTTTATGTTTTTGGCGTTGCTGACGGCCTTAGCCATATCGGGCAAGCGCGAAGTGCGGCAACTGTCGATTTACGAACTCGTATTGCTGATCGGGCTGGGTTCGGCGGCTGGTGACCCCATGTTTTACGACGACGTGCCGTTGAGTTCGGCGGTGGTGGTGTTTGTGGTGATGATGGGCTGCTACAAATTGGTGACCTACATCAGCGATCACAATCAGCGCATACGCGAAGTGCTCGAAGGCAAACCGGTTTACGTTATCGAGGACGGCTGTATTCTGATCGAAAATTTCAACCGGGAAGACTTGGGGATAGACGAATTGTTTTCTACGCTGCGAACCGAAG
This sequence comes from Spirosoma sp., assembly GCA_043737755.1. Taxonomy (GTDB): domain Bacteria; phylum Bacteroidota; class Bacteroidia; order Cytophagales; family Spirosomataceae; genus Spirosoma. Next base: position 4,936 of record JAYTAC010000568.1, on the reverse strand, counting down.
GTGTTGAGCAGTTAGGCCAGGTTCACATTGCCATTGCCGAGCCAAACGGGCAATTCAGCGTGTTTCAATTTAAACCCGGCGAGGTGCTGGAGGGGCTGTCCATTCTGCCAAAAGAGCTGACCCGCTACACCGAACACATCCACGATTCGGGCCGCTACGCCTGCCGTACCTGCGGAAACGTGCAGACTTTTGATGCTCCGGCTGATCGCCCGCCCTGCGAAAAATGCGGTCAGCCGGTTTGGCTGAAAGCCGTCCGGTAGGCAGATTGTGTCACGCTAATTCTTTTTTGGTCGCTGGGTTTTTCACCACCTTTTTGACCTGATCGCTCAGGAATTTCAGCAGTAGCTTCTCAACCCCGTCCAGACCGTGCGGGCTAGTTTTACGAAAACGGGTTTTGTTCTTAATGTAAGGATTGAGGTCCTGACACTCGTAAGCCTCCAGAATCTGGGGGTGAACGTAGTGTTTACGGCAAACGGTGCGAGTATTGCCCAGCGTCTGCGATACTTCGTCCAATACCGTATTCACGTTCTTTTTGAGTTCTTTTTCCGAATCGCACGGCTCCAGATCGACCAGCAGCCGCAGGGCATTGACGGTGCCGGCCCAAGTGCGGAAATCCTTCGCCGAGAAGTCGTCGCCCATCGTTTCCTTCAGGTATTCGTTCACCATGCCGGAGTCGATGGAGGAGTGGTTACCTGCTTCATCAAAGTATTGGAACAGTTCTTTCCCCGGAATGTCGCGGCAGTCTTTCACCAGTTTGGCTAATCGCTGGTCTTGGAGCGTGATGTCGTGGTAGATGCCTTTTTTACCTTTGAAACTAAACCGAACCTCATCTTTTTCCGCCTTCACGTGCCGGTCTTTGAGTGTAGTCAGGCCGTAGGAACCGTACTCTTTTTCGTAAGCCGCGTTGCCCACCCGAATCAGCGTTTGTTCCATCACGCTCAGGGCGATGGCAATAACCTTTTCACGCGACAAATCCCGGTGTTTCAGGTCTTTATCCAACCGGGTGCGCAGCAGCGGCAGAGCCTGACCGAAAGCGACCATGCGGAAGAATTTGGTTTCGCTCCGAATGGCGTTCCAGTTGGCGTGGTAGCGGTATTGCTTGCGGTTTTTGGTGTCGATGCCCGTTGCCTGCAAATGCCCGTTCGGGTTGGGGCTGATCCAGACGCGCTCCCAGGCCGGGGGCAGGGCCATGCTGAGGATTCGGGCCAGCGTGGTCTCGTCGTCAATCGGGTCGTCCTTTACATCAATGTATTGAAACGTGTCGCCGACGCGCTGCCGGGCGATGCCGAGCATGGTGTCGGTCATGTAGCGTAGTTTGGCGGCTTTCGCGGTCTGTATCGGGTCGTGTGCTATTGCTAATAAATCCACAGTTATTGAGTTTTGAGAATCAAACCCGGCGGATGGCCCGTTGGTTATCGCGCTGGGCCGCTTTCCCGAAGAACCACAAAGCCAGCGCACTGGTGTAGTGGTAAAAATCGGTAGGATGGATGTAGCCGTCGAAGGCGTCGGCTTTGGTAGCCAAGCCCATCATCATGGCTGCCAGCACCACCCACAGGCCGCGTTTGTCGCGTTGCAGCAGGGAAAAAACTGCCAGCAGCATCAGGACGAGAATACCCAGCGATGGCACAATGGGGGTGAACACGCGGGCGTCGGGCAACAGCAGGCCGATGAATAAAAACAGCCCGAAAATAACGGTCGAGATAAACGTGAGGGGGGAGAGAACCCGCTGATTGAGCAGGGCGTAGACCGCCGTTACAACGCAAACGACCCCGAGACTGTCCGACAAAACGATCATTGACCGATGTAGCGGCTTGAGCAGTTCGTTACCGGCGTATTCGATCACGCCGATCAGTGCGGCCATTGACGTGGTCAGCAGAAAGAAGCCCCACAGCAGCCGGTTAAAGATCGAAACGCGGCCGAAATAGTGCCAGAATACGCCAATGCCTGCCCCAGCCAGCACGAAACCCGACAGAATGTGCGAAAAAATCATCACGTAATTAACCGATATTCGGCTACTTTTGCCACCCAAAGGCGTGGGACGTTTGGTGAAAGACGCCGGATCACGCAACCGAATCTGGTCTCACTCAACAACCATTCGTCGTCTTCTGTTCGACGGATCAGGTCCCTGAAAACTAACCGCATTGCCAACGATTCACAAACTGTCATGTCTGTTTTAGTCAACAAAGACTCCAAAGTTATCGTCCAGGGCTTCACCGGCTCGGAGGGCAGTTTTCACGCCCAGCAAATGATCGAATACGGCACCAGCGTCGTTGGGGGTGTAACACCCGGCAAAGGCGGGCAAACGCACCTCGACCGGCCCGTGTTCAACACCGTTCAGGAAGCCGTTGACAGGGTGGGGGCTAACGTGTCGATTATTTTTGTGCCGCCCGCCTTTGCCGCCGATGCCATCATGGAGGCCGCCGAAGCCGGTATTGCCGTCATCATTTGCATCACCGAAGGTATCCCGACCGCCGATATGATTGCCGTTAAGCATTACCTGAGCGATAAAGACGTGCGGCTCATTGGCCCTAACTGCCCCGGCGTCATGACTGCCGAGGAGTGCAAAGTGGGCATCATGCCGGGTTTTATCTTCCGAAAAGGCACCATCGGCATTGTGTCTAAATCAGGAACATTAACGTACGAAGCCGTCGATCAGCTTACCAAAGCCGGGCTGGGCCAAAGCACCGCCATCGGCATCGGGGGCGACCCGATCATCGGCACGACTACCAAACAGGCCATCGAACTGCTGATGAACGACCCCGACACCGAAGCCATCGTGATGATCGGCGAAATTGGCGGGGGCATGGAAGCCGAAGCTGCCCACTGGATCAAAGCCGACGGCAACCGCAAGCCTGTGGTAGGGTTCATTGCCGGTCAAACCGCCCCCAAAGGTCGCCGGATGGGTCACGCCGGAGCCATTGTCGGTGGGGCCGACGACACCGCAGCCGCCAAAATGGCGATCATGCGCGAGTGCGGCATTCACGTCGTGGAGTCCCCCGCCCTCATCGGCGATACCATGCTCAGGGCACTGGGCCGGTAGAAGGAACCCACCGACAACCCGAAAAAGAATTACCTTTACCAAGCCGGAATGGATACGTTCCGGCTTTATTTATGCCTACCGTCTGGATTCGATTTTTGTCGTATGTGCTCGTTTTTCTGCTGTCAGGGTGGGTTGTCAATGCACAGAACGAACGAAAAAACAGTGGAACCGGACCTGGAGATCAGTATTATCCCGTTCACAACTTTCGCGACGATTTCCAGGTGTACGACGAGACCGTCGGTGCCTACGTGCCTTACATCGTTGAGCAGCACACCGACAAAACGGCCCTGAGTGCTTATGTCGATCTGGAGAGTAACCGCCACTACCAACTGCTGATTTCGACCCGGCAGGATGGGTATCTGTTTGTCAACGCGGCCTTGAAACGCAAACTGCGGGCCGGAACGTGGCAGGTGCTGAGCATCGACAGTCTGTACCGCGTTTACCGCCAACCCGAAATCTTCCTGACCCTCTACGGTGCACCCGGTCTCGACGACCGGCAGCTTTTCGTTGGTTATCCCAAATCGGCAACTCAGAAAACCGTTGTCCTGCGCGACGACACCCTGAGTTTGCGGCCGCGTTCGCCGTCAACGTATGATAGCTTTTTGGGAATCGGGTTGCTCTTTCTGCTGGCAACCCACGCTTTTTTATTCAGCACCCACCACCGGGCTTTTCTGCGGTTCTACAGCCTGCGCGATCTGCTGTCGCTGCGGGCGCAGGAAGAGTCGTTTCTGGTCAACCGCCCGCTGAGCAGCATCAATATCCTCTTTGCCGTCAACCTGAGTTTTGTGCTGGCCTACCTGATTTTGTTCGTGCAAAGCCAAGACATCGACGTGTTTGCATCCCGGTCACTGTTGCCCGGCGAACAGCGGTTCAGCACCCTGGTCGCCGAGTTTTTTTTGCTGGGCGGAATGGCTTTTGTGGCTCTGATGGGTAAATACCTGTTGCTGAACGTACTCGGAGGGCTGTACAAGTTGCAGGAAAGCATCAATGTTCATTTCTTTAAACTGCTCCAGTCGTCATTGCTTTTTTTTACGGCGATGACCCTGCTGCTGACCGTTATTGTCTATAACACATCGGCCGCAGCGTGGTCGCAGAGTACGTTGCTGGTGCCGCTGATTGCGTTCTACGGTGCCCGTACAGCCCTGCTCTACGTAGTCATCCGCAGCACTGAGTCAGTCAAGAATCTTTATTTATTTTCGTACCTTTGTATCGTTGAATTGATTCCGCTCATCGTCGGTCTGCGCTTTGCACTTTGATGAGCAAGTTTGCACCGAATCACTGTTGGGGAAGGCTCTACGGGGTTTTTCGCTCAGATACGGCGTGAGGTAAGGCCACTAAACTGACCATTGAAACGAGTACAGATTCAATGAACGAGACAAGCATACCACCGGCCGAAAGCCGACTGACGAACGTCAACCGACTGCTGATAACCCAATCCCGCCCCGCCGACGACAAGTCTCCTTACTTCGATTTAGTGGGCAAGTACAACCTCCAGATCGACTTCCGGCCGTTTATCCAGATCGACGGCGTGGCATTCCGGGATTTCCGTCGTCAGAAAATAAACATACTGGCCCACACCGCCATTATTTTCACCAGCCGCAACGCCATCGATCACTTCTTTCGAATCTGTCAGGAAGGGCGTATCGAGGTGCCGGTCGACATGAAATACTTCTGCATATCGGAGCAAACAGCCAACTACCTTCAGAAGTACATCGTCATCAGGAAACGGAAAATCTTTAACGGGACCAAAACCGCCACCGAACTGTTCGAACTGATTAAAAAGCACAAGACCGAGAAGTTTCTGTTTCCCTGTTCCAACATTCGGGGCAACGACATCCCGGAGTTTATGGACACCAGCAGCCTGCATTTCACCGAGGCTGTCATGTACGAAACCGT
>JAYTAC010000567.1:0-1156 GCA_043737755.1 Spirosoma sp. | reverse complement strand
TATCGCTGTTCCGGGCCCACCGGGGCCTGCCCAAGCATAAGCCGCTCATCAAGTACTTGAGCGAAACGGGCAACAAAGCCCTGCTGCAAAAGACGGAGTCGATCTATTTGGCCGAGAACCAGAAGCTGATGCCCGAAGCCGACGCGCCCCTCTACTTCACCATCGACGAGCGGCACAACGGCATCGACCTCACCGAAAAAGGCATCGACTTCATCACCGGCTCGGGCGAAGACCCTAACTTCTTTATCCTGCCCGACCTGTCGATTGATTTAAATGTCATCGAAAAAAATCCTGAACTGTCGGAGCAGGAGCGGATTTTGCGCAAGGAATCCATCATCCGCGATTACGCCGTCAAAACGCAGCGCATCAACACCGTCAACCAGTTGCTGAAGGCGTTCACGCTGTTCGAGAAAGACACCGAGTACGTGATTATGGACGGCAAGGTGAAAATCGTGGATGAGCAGACGGGTCGCATCATGGAAGGCCGCCGGTGGTCGGACGGGCTGCACCAGGCCGTGGAAGCCAAAGAAAACGTGAAAGTCGAGGACGCCACGCAGACCTACGCCACGGTGACGCTTCAAAACTACTTCCGCATGTATCACAAGCGGGCGGGTATGACCGGTACGGCTGAGACCGAAGCGTCGGAGTTCTGGCAGATTTACAAGATGGACGTAGTTGTGGTGCCGACGAACCGGGCCATCACCCGCGCCGATGAAGAAGACAAAGTGTACCGCTCGGTGCGCGAAAAATACAATGCCGTGGTCGATGAGATTACCGCATTGGTCGAGAAAGGACGGCCCGTACTGGTGGGTACAACGTCGGTCGAGAACTCCGAACTGCTGAGTCGCCTGCTGACCCTGCGCAAGATTCAGCACCAGGTTCTGAACGCCAAATACCACCAGCGCGAAGCCGAAATCGTGGCGTCGGCGGGTTTTTCGGGTACGGTCACCATTGCCACCAACATGGCCGGACGCGGTACGGACATCAAGCTGACCCCCGAATCGAAAGGTGCGGGCGGATTGGCCATCATCGGCACCGAGCGGCACGAGTCGCGCCGGGTCGACCGGCAGTTGCGCGGGCGGGCGGGCCGTCAGGGTGACCCCGGCACGTCGCAGTTTTTCGTCTCGCTTGAGGACAGCCTGATGCGGTTGTTCGG
>JAYTAC010000566.1:0-7918 GCA_043737755.1 Spirosoma sp. | reverse complement strand
TTTTTCTATTTATCTCGGTATCGTCTTCACGTCTCGTCGTGCGCCGGATAGCCTGCTGTTTTTCTTCAATAAAACGCAACATCACATCGGTCGGAATGGAACCCGCCAACCGATACGTGATGAAAACGCTCTCGCCCGGCGGCAGGATGTGTGGCAAGATGCGCTGGTAGTGAGTTTACATGGTGGGCGTATCCTGGTGATGTGTATCCTGGACGGCCACGTCCGGGCGAAAAAAGGTTCTCTACGCCCGGACGTGGCCGTCCAGAATACACTACTACCGCCCAAATTTCAATGTTGTACCGATGCGGAAGCCAAGCCCTTTGTACTCGGCATTCTGCCACTGCGAGATGACTTCGACCCGGAAAAACGGCAACACCTGCGGAATCACGCCATCTAAGCCGTAGCCAATTTCGGTGTAATTTTTCGACGCCGGGGTGTAGAGGTAATGCACAAACACGTTTTCCTTCAGTCCCGTCAGCCGCACTAAGGTTAGCTGCGTAATGAGGAATTTGCGGAACTCGGCCAGCACGTGTGCTTCGGCAAACCGCCTGCCGGTACTGTACTGATAATACGGCAACATCCGAAAACCGGATACGACATCACCCTGCTGAAAGAAAAATTCGTTGCCCGCAAAGTGCTTAAAATCAGGAAAATACAGCTTCCGGTCGTTCAAAAAAGCCCCGGCTCCGAGGTTATAATTCAGTCGGCTGCGGATGCCCGTCTCAAACGAATGACTGATACCCGCCTGCAAAAAATCATAGTTTACATTGCCCATACCCTTCCTGTAATTCACCATCAACAGCGGAGTATCGTTGTCGCGCCGGGCCGTTCGCCGACCGTTACGAATGATGTACTGTGTTGATCCTAAACGCGTTGAAGCCGTTAGGTTCAGAACGATGGCCCGGTGCGTAGGGAAGCCAGTATTAAGAGTTTCATCATTAGTCGGACGGTTGGGCGTGAAGGTGCGATTACGCCAGTCGATCCACGGTTTGATGCCTTCTTTAAAATTCGTCAGTTCGCTCCGTTGGGCATATTCCAGGCTACCCGTCAGCACCATGCGTTCCCGAAACGGCGACACGCTGACGGTCAGATTCAGAAAATCTTTTTGGTACAGCTTCGCGAAGTTCTGCTCGAACAGCAACGTCGTGATCGTGTTCAGGAACGGGCTGATGGGATTTTCAGGGTTGAACTGGTACAGATACCGCCCGCCCGACGCACGCACTTTGGTGGTTTTATACTGGTAACTCGCCAATCCGAATCCCACAAACTGCTGCCGTCCGAACTGATACCGCCCCGTGCCGCCGAGGTTCCACTCGCCGAGCGGAATCTTCGTGAACCGGTTCACCGAGTCCACTTTTTTTCGGTAACGCAGGGTTAACGCGCCTTCCAGCGCGTAACCCTCCACGGTGTTGTATTCGGCACGCGTCAGCGGGCTGGTGTAGATCAGGGCGGTTCGCTTGCCGAAATTCCACGTCTTGCCAAACAGCAGTTGCTCCGGCGAAAACCGGTTTGGCGACTTGCGGGTGGTGTCGAGTTTGCCGGTGCTGTCGATCTTGATTTTGCCGACGGTGCGGACGATCTTCAGGCTGTCGTTTTTCTGGTAGCTCCGGCTTTCGGCGGTCGTCAGCGGCACCGACCGCAGCGAGTCCCAGAACACGTTCGAGCGTTTCTGGGCCAGCGAATCGACCACGAGCGAATCGTCGCGTACGACCGTTACGTCTTCTTTCCGGTTTTTGCGGGCTAATTTCTCCTGCTTTTCGTATTCTTTGACCATCTGCCGCAGGTTTTTGGTCGAGAACTCTTTTTGTTTGTTCACCAATTCCTCAAGCTGTTTGCCTCTGATATCGCCTTTGGCCAGCGTCTGGGCGGGTGGTCCTTTTTTCTCGTCGGCCACCTGAATATCCTCCACAAAAGCGGGATTAACGACAAACTCGCTGAACGCTAAACTTCGGACGTACTGCGCATTACCCTTGATACCCAAGTAGGCTCCGACGACAGCGTACCGCTGGTTGGTGGGCATCCAGACACCTTTCACGGGATTACACAAATGCCGCATGGTGAACGACAGGCCTATATTATTGATCGTCTCCAACTGTAAGCTGTGAATAGCCCAGGTGTTTTCGATGATAAAAATTGTTCCCCGGAAAACGCCTTCCCCATACTGACGCGGGATTACCTGAATCTTGCTGATCTCGACCGGCAAACCATCGCCCCCCTGTTCCCGAAACGTGCCTTTGTACTCGAATTTATAATACGCAAACGCTTTTGGCGACAGGGGCGAAACAACATCGGCGACCGTTGGCGCGTAGAAACTGACGTTGAAAAAGCGGCTTGGGTTCAGAAGATCCCCCTGCGAATTCCGGTTGGCAATCACCCGCTGCCGGTACGTATTGGGCTGGCTGAACGACACTTCCGACACGTTTTCGTTCAGAACCGGCACACCGACTTTAAAATTGACATCGCGCTCGGCTTCTTTCAATTGCTTCCTGAACATCAGTTCAGCGACGTTTGGAATGTCCGTGAGCGTGTAGGATGATTTGGTGTACACCCGCGCCCGAAACCGCGACACCTGCAACTGATGAAACCGGCTTTTGGCGATGGCCCGGCGCATGATGGTATAGGCGGGGTCTTCGTTGCCCGCTTTGGTCTGCACCTCCGCCAACTGCAACGCCTGCTCGGCCAGACTGGCGTCGAGCGTAGCGAATCCCGTACTGACTTCCACTGGCTTCTGCACCGACTGAAAGCCAAGAAACTGAAACACAACCGTGTAACTACCCGGTGCCAGCGCGATTTCGTAGCGGCCTTCGGCATTGGTGATGGTGCCCAGAGGGGTGCCTTTAACGATGACGGCCGCGTAGGGCAGCACGTCGCCCGACGCGCTTTTGACGGTGCCTCGCAGGCCGGTCTGGGCGCGGGCGGATACGACGCAAAAAGTAATCAGCAGGAACAGCAGGCAGAATCTCATGGACGATTGGATGTAGTGGGTATGGTCGGCCTTTAAATATAGTGAATGACCGGAAAGACACACTCTTTTTTGCCTTGAACAACTGGTTTTTGCGGATCAGCGTGGCAAACGATCCGCCGATCCGGGAGATGCCGTTCTCCGGAGAAACGTTGCCTGTGCATTTTGTTAAAAATCCCTAATCCGCTCCGTATCTTGTCCAAAACTACGCCTTGTCTTTATGCGCCACCACCTGTACGCACTCCTGCTCCTGCTCATCACGCTCCCGGCCCTTGCCCAACCTGCTGCCACGCAGGACCACACCATTCTGACCGAGCGCGACCGGGCGCGGGTCGTGGACGACATTCTCGAAGATCGCTTCACCAACCTGCTGCCCCAGCTTATGCGCCGGGAAGGGCTGGATATGTGGATCATCATCTCCCGCGAGTACAACGAAGACCCGGTCCTGAAGACCATGCTGCCGAGCACGTGGCTCTCGGCCCGCCGACGCACAATCATGGTCTTTTTTGACCGTGGCGACGGACCGAACGGTAAAGAGGTGGAAAAACTCGCCATCGCCCGCTACGACGTGGGTACGCTGCTCAAAGGCGCGTGGGACATCGACGTGCGGCCCAATCAATGGGATGCATTAGTGAAAATTATCGAAGACCGGAAGCCGAAGAAAATTGGGTTGAACACCTCCACCAACTACGCCCACGCCGACGGGTTGTCGTTCACCGAGCACAAGGAGTTTCTGGATAAACTGCCCGTTACATACCAAAAACGAATTGTCTCAGCCGAAAAAGTAGCCATCGGCTGGCTCGAAACACGGACGGAAAAAGAAATGACGCTTTACCCGATGATCTGCCGGTTGTCGCACCAAATCATTCAGGAAGGGTTTTCGGAAGCGGTCATTCAGCCGGGCGTCACCACCACCGACGACGTGGTGTGGTGGTTTCGGCAGCGGATTACATCATTAGGACTCGATACGTGGTTCCACCCGACGGTAGACGTGCAACGGGCAGGTGGTAACGACTTTGAGCATTTACGAACATTCTCGAAACGCCCCGACAAACAGGTGATCATGCCCGGCGATTTGATTCACGTCGACTTCGGCATCACCTACCTGCGCCTGAACACCGACCAGCAGCAACACGCCTACATCCTGCGCCCCGGCGAAACCGACGTGCCCGACGCCATTAAAGCCGCTTTCAAGCAAGGAAACCGACTACAGGAAATTCTGACCGATCAGTTCAAAGCCGGACGGACCGGCAATCAACTGTTGCTGGCAGCACTGGAGCAGGCCAAAAAAGAAGGCATCAACGGCACGATTTATTCGCACCCGATTGGCGTTCACGGTCACGCAGCCGGGCCAACCATCGGTTTGTGGGACCAGCAAAAGGGCGTTCCCGGCTCGGGCGACTACCCGTTGCTGGCCAACACGGCGTATTCCATCGAACTCAACGCGGCCGTCGAGTTGCCCGACTGGAAGAAAACCATCCGCATCATGCTCGAAGAGGACGGCTTTTTCGACGGACAAACCTTCCGCTACATCGACGGACGGCAAACCGAGATTTACACCATCCCGAGGACGCTGGGATACGTGAAGTAGGGAGTAGACAATGAGTTTAAGTAGGGAGTAGACAATGAGTTTCCCTCTTCTGCTTCGCCTTTTAGAACCATCATTAAACACAGGTAAATAAACCTTCATCAGCTAAAATGGCGTGAGTTCAGCTAATCAGTTAGCTGAATTCACGCCATTTTAGCTGATATGGATAATTTCGCCGGAAGGATAACTGTCAGGTGGTCGCCCGTTACCGTTTCAGAACCCGGCATCACCGTCAACAGAATGACTTGGTTCTTACGCCAGCCGGTTAATGCAGTTCAAATCCTCGAACGCAATCTTTAGCCGCTGCACCATGCTTTCCTCACCTTTGCGCAGCCACACGCGGGGATCGTAATATTTCTTGTTCGGCGAATCGGGTCCGTCGGGGCTGCCAAGCTGACTTTGCAGATAACCTTCCTTCGACTTGTAGTACTTGAGAATGCCTTCCCACATCGCCCACTGCATATCGGTATCGAGGTTCATTTTCACGGCTCCGTACCCGATAGCTTCGCGAATTTCTTCGCGGCTCGACCCCGACCCGCCGTGAAAGACGAAGTTCACCGGCGTCGGTCCCGTCCCGTAATGCGCCTGAATATACTTCTGCGAATTATCCAGAATAACCGGCTGCAGTTTCACGTTGCCGGGCTTGTAGACGCCGTGAACGTTGCCAAACGCAGCCGCAATGGTGAAGTTGGGCGAGATTTTGCTCAGTTCTTCGTACGCATACGCCACTTCCGACGGTTGGGTGTAGAGTTTGGAATCGTCCACGTCGGAGTTGTCGACGCCGTCTTCCTCACCCCCCGTCACGCCGAGTTCGATTTCGAGTGTCATCCCGATTTTGGCCATCCGCTCAAAGTACCGGGCGCAGGTTTCGATGTTCTCCTCAATCGGCTCCTCCGACAAATCGAGCATGTGCGACGAATACAGGGGCTTTCCCGTCTGCTCAAAATGTTTTTCACCGGCCGTCAGCAACCCGTCAATCCAGGGCAGGAGTTTTTTGGCGCAGTGGTCGGTGTGCAGAATCACGGGTACGTTGTAGAGTTCGGCCACGTGGTGAACATGCAGTGCGCCCGAAATAGACCCGGCAATAGCGGCCTGCTGTTTGTCGTTGGGCAGGCTTTTACCGGCGTAGAAAATACCGCCCCCGTTGGAGAACTGGATGATTACCGGCGAGTTGACGGCGCGGGCCGTTTCGAGCACGGCATTGACCGAGTCTGTCCCGACAGCGTTGACGGCGGGCAGGGCGTAATCGTTTTCGTTGGCGTGGCGGAAAATTTCGGTAACGCCTTCGCCGGTTACGACGCCGGGCCGCGTACGGCCTGGGGCAAAACGGGTGGCTACTTCGCTCATGAAGAGAGTGGTTTGAGATTTTTGGTGAAACATTCGCCGGAACGTCGTTGGGAACGATCCAAGTTGCGGGGCAAAATTGGGAATATTAAGAAGAAATACCACCTGATCGGGATACGCTTCAGTCAAACCGCTTCCTGTTCCATACCCATGATCTCTTTAACGAACTCAATCAGGGCCTTCGATCTGATAATTTCCTCACGGGCACTTTCACTTAACTGTAGCACGAACAGTTTGCGATCACTTTCAGAGAGTGAATTATGATAGGAATCAAATTCATTCCTTAGTTCGGTCATCTGCTCTTCAGTCACCGCATTGCGTGCCCGCATATAATGCTGGTCTAAATCAAATGCTTCCATATTATTATCTTTTGTCTGATTTTACGTCGTTCAGAATTCTGGTGTACTCTTCACGGGCGGTTGTTAGCGCTTCAATGTCCTCCCACGGTCCTTTTGCCTTTACAAGTTCATCAATACGGAGAGTGATTGCTCTAATTCGACTCTCCAGCATTCGAATTGTTGTCTCTCTAATGTGCCGCGGTTCATTCACCGCGTTTCTATCCGGTGGGGGTGTTCCCTTAAATTGTTAGTCAAGTACGCCCTTTTCGGGTTGTTTTGCAATCGTTCCGGTATATTCCCTGCCACCGGGAACCCGTTCTTTCTGCCCCGTGTGACGTATAGAAAACAGTCTTCACCCTGAGCACGTATGCCGTTTTATCAGCCCATCGGTTGACCGGTGGGACAACAAAAATCGTACTTTTGGTAAGCTATGCTTTGTCTCCGACACATCCTGCTTCTGTTGCTGCTGCGTCTGTCCCTGCCCGCACAGGCGCAGTTGGACCAGTCACTGCGGCTCGAAATTCCGTCCGACCCCAATCAGGCCGAATCATTCGACGTGACACCCCTGTCTGAACGGGGTTTGTTGGTGACCATCCGAACCGGTGATTTCTACGACAACACGCCCGCCCTGTATGCCTTCAATAAATACGACGTCGATCTCAAACCGCTGTGGCAAATTATTTTCAAACAGGACATCAAATACCGGCCCGTGCTGACTTACAACAACGATCAGTATGCCTACCACCTCTTCCGCGAATACGACACCAACCGGTTCCAGTTCGTGCGGCTGCACCTCGACGATGGTGTAATTGACTCGTTTGAGGGCGGACTGCTCGACCAGTTCGACATTCAGCAGTTTAAGGTCATGGGCAGTCAGGCCTACGTGGGAGGCTACCACCACGGTCGGCCGGTGGTGATGGCGTTTTCGTTCTTCGACGGTACGGCGAAAGTATTGCCCGGCATGTATGTCAACCACATGGAGATCAGCAGTTTGGAGATCGACCAAGCCCGGCAGGAGGTCAACGTGCTGGTTCACTCGTCCAAACGTCGCTGCCGGTTTTCCATCCGTACCTACAATTACGACAGCAAACTGCTCCGAACCATCGACTTCGACGGGGCCAAAAACAGCTTGATTTCGGGTAAGTTGCTGCCCGTCAACGACCACGAATCGCTGCTGGTGGGCAACTACTCCACCGACTGTACGCCGTATTCGCAGGGCGTTTACGTGACCCGCATTCAGCATGGCGATTCAACTACCGACGCGTCGGCCGAAGCCATCAAGGCCATTCAGTATTTCGAGTTTTCGCAGTTCCAGAATTTTTTTAATTACCTCAAACCGCACCGGCAACAGAAACTGTTGGCCAAAGCAAAAAAGAAAAAGGAAGAAGGCAAAGATTACAAATTCAGGTATCGGCTACTGGTCCACGACCTCAAACCCACCGACAACGGCCTGACGCTCGTGGCCGAAGTGTACTACCCGCAGTACCGGGGCACCACGCTGGCTTATGGCGGATATCTGCGCGGGGCCGACCGCTACGAGGGATTCCGGTACACGCACGCGTTTGTGTGCGGCTTCGACCGACAGGGTAATATGCTCTGGGACAACTGCCTGCCCATCAAAGAACTACTCAGCCCCGACCTCACCGAGATGGTTCAGCTATCGCAGCAGGGCGACCGGATGGTGCT
>JAYTAC010000565.1:0-7920 GCA_043737755.1 Spirosoma sp. | reverse complement strand
CGAAGGCTGTGCCGACGAGCATGTATTTTAGGTTGGCTGTCCAGGCTTCTGATTTGATCCGGTTGTTCGGTGCTTCGCATTCAATCGGATGATTTATGTTGTTCAGCTGAGCAGACTGGGTTGGCATTGGCTGATTCATTGGCATAAAATTTAAGAATTAACGAGTTTGAAAATCAGGGGCAACAGCAGGTGCGTCATAGCAAAGCCGCCGACCATAAAGCTAATCGTGGCCACCAGCGACGGCCATTGTAAATTCGACAGGCCCATGATGGCGTGACCCGACGTGCAGCCGCCCGCCCAGCGCGTACCAAACCCAACCAGCAACCCACCAATCACAAAAAAGAATAGTCCCTTCAGCGTGAACAGGTTAGCGGTGGCAAATAAATCGGCGGGCATCAGGCCAGAAAAATCCTGAATACCATACCCTCGTAAAGCCGCTTCAGTGGCGGGGGCTATCTCAAAGGCGTTGGGGTTCGACAGAAAGCGGGTTGCCAGAAAGCCGCCGAGCAACACCCCAGCCACGAAGAACAGATTCCACGCTTCTTTTTTCCAGTCGTAGTTGAAAAACGAAATGTTGGCGGGCAGGCAGGCTGCGCAGATGTGCCGGAGCGACGACGAAATGCCAAACGACTTGTTGCCGATCAACAGCAGCGTCGGTACGGTCAGACCAATGAGCGGCCCGGCAACGTACCAGGGCCAGGGTTGGCGGATTAAATGGAGAAAATTCATAGGTTGTAAATCAAAAATGAGGTCTTGCCCATCGATATTAAACACGGGTTTGCCCCGTTTTGTGACAATCTTGAACCGATTGTTGCAGCCTGCACGGGCCGGTTTCTCAAACGGGTTCTTCGAGTGCTTCGGTCACCACCGGGTTGCCCTTTTCCACCCACTCGTTCAGGCTGGCTGAGTAGTTCTTCACATTGTCGAATCCGTGGCGGGCCAGCAGTGAGTAGCCGATGGTGGCGCGGTCTCCGCTCTGGCAATAGATCACGACGGGCTTGTGGTTGCTGATTTTGTCGAGGTTCCGGGGCAGCGTACCCACAAATACATTTTCTGCCCCCTCGATATGCCCGCTGTTGTATTCGGATGCGCCCCGCAAATCCACGACCTGCACGTCGTCGCGGTTTAGGTACGTTTTGAACGCGTCGATGTCGATGATGTCGGACTGGCGTAAGTCGATGCCCAACGTGGTCACGTCGTTTATGTACCCATACGTGTTGTCAAGGCCGATGCGCATGAGTTTGCGGGTAAGGTCTTCGATCCGGTCACCGTCGGCGATCAGCATAAACGGCTCTTCGTAGGTCAAAAACCAGCCCATCCAGGTGGCAAAGGCGTTGTTGCCCTGAATGTTGATGCTGCCCGGCACGAACCCTCCGGCAAAGGCTTCCTTACTCCGCGTGTCGATCAGTCTGATGCCTTTGTCGAGCGCGGTCCTGACTTCTTCCGCCGTGAGTTTTACCGGCGCAGGCACCGCCGTCAGCAGGGGGCGATCTACCCGGTTGAGGGTTTTCATCGTGGCAAAATAAGTCGGTGGTTCCGGCTGGTCGGCTAATAGGTAATCAATAAAGCCTTCCGGGTCATCGTCGTGCCGGAACGCCCAGTTCCTGACCTTCTCGTAGCCAACCGTTGTGCCCGGCACCGCCCCCAATGCTTTCCCGCAGGCAGACCCCGCTCCGTGCCCCGGCCACACCTGTAGATAGTCGGGCAGGGTGCTGAATTTTTTCAGGGACTCGTACATCTGCCGGGCACCGACTTCATGCGTACCAGCCTTGCCCGCTGCCTTTTCGAGCAGGTCAGGACGGCCCACGTCGCCCACAAAAACGAAGTCGCCCGTGAACAGCATGACGGGTTGGGCCGAAGCGGGTTTGTCGGTCAGCAGCAGGCTGATGCTCTCCGGCGTGTGGCCCGGCGTGTGAATCACCGCTAATGTCAGGTTGCCGACGGTGATGGCGTCTCCGTCTTTCAATCCGATATGATCGAACTCATACTGCCAGTCCGGTCCGCCTTCGTCCGACAGGTAGAGCACAGCACCCGTGAGGGCGGCCAACTCACGGGACCCCGACAGGAAATCGGCGTGGATGTGGGTTTCGGTAACGTGCGTGATGCGGAGACCGTTTTGCCGGGCAATGTCAATGTACGTATCGACATCCCGTTTGGGGTCGATAACGATGGATTCGCCCGTTTTTTGGCAACCAATCAGGTAGCTGCCCTGCGCCAGACTGCGGTCATAAATGTGTTGAAAAAACATACGATAACGTTAGGTTATGACGACCAGTTGAATGCTCAAAAGTAGGTTGCGGATCACCCGTAATCAGTGACTTTTGTCACCCATGTCCGCTTACAGGAACACCTCCCGGCTGATGATATACACGCCCATTATCAGGACAAACCAACCGAAGGCTTTCTTGAGTTTCTGCCCCGGCACGAATTGGGAAAGATAGGTGCCCAGGAAAATACCCAGTATGGAGAGCGACGTAAACCGCAGCAGAAAGGTCCAGTCGATTGGTAAACTGGCCGTGCTGCCCCAAAAGCCCATGAGCGTGTTGGCGGCAACGATCAGCAGGGACGTTCCCACCGCCATTTTCATGGGCAGGCGAATCAGCAGTACTAAAGCCGGTATGATCAGAAAGCCACCGCCCGCCCCAACGATGCCCGTCAGCAGACCCACCAGCATACCATTGACCGCGATCACCGGCACGTTGAACCGGAAGCCGACCGTGCGTAGCTGATCCGGGGCGTCTTTGTCGCGGATCATACTGACTGACGCAGCCAGCATGACCCCCGCAAAAAAGACCATGATGGCGACGCTCTTGGGGAGAACGAGGGCATCTGTGGCGAAAACCGGATCGGGAATAGCCGGTATGAGGTAGTTGCGGGTCAGGTAAACCGCCACGAAGGAAGGAACTGAAAACAGGATAGCCGCTTTGTAATTGACCAGCCGCTGCCGCATGTAAGAGATCGAACCAGCCAATGAGGTCGCGCCGACGATGAACAGGGAATAGGTGGTGGAAACAACGGGGTTGAATCCCAGCAGATAAACCAGTACGGGCAGGGTCAGGATGCTGCCGCCACCGCCAATCAGCCCCAGACTGACCCCGATGAGGATGGCTAAGAAACCCGCTGCGTGTAATGGAGTCATACGCACTTAAATTTCAAGCAAAATACGACTTTGGTACGCAGGACTTCGGTGATAAATGTCACAAACGAAAGAAATCAGGTACTTTATCCTGCTATTTTCAGGGCCTGATAATGAGTGAGTTGAGATCTGATCCTTTTGATTTTTTGGCAAAAAGTTAAGCAGTAGAACAGCCACAAAAAACAACCAATTTCGACCCCACGGAAAAATCTTGAATTCACGTTTCGTTTGATGCTAATTTGACTTTATCATTGAAATAATGAGCGACTTCGCAGAATCGTACCGCACGGGCGACCCCGATTTCTGCTTTTTGTGAGTCCAATGGTAAACTGAGCAATGGACTTCTGGCGGGCTAAATTGGCTGCGGCTGGCACACGTTGACGAACGGCCGTAATCTCGTCAATGAGACTCTACTTCAAGGAAAAAAAAAGATTTGGATAGGGCCGACTGTGCGGTTGGGGAACTACAAAAATCTGATTTTCCCGTTTTCATTCTCATTTTAGCAGGGTAGGGTACCACGATTTGATACTGCGTGTACATAAAAGCGGTTTGCTACACTTGGTGGCAGACCGCTTTTGTGTACACGCCACTCGCCGAGGGTGTTTCGGTAAATACCGGCGGATACCGGCGTCTGGCATTCCATTTGATTCGTACTTTTATGGTCGGCCTGTTCAGTCAGGAAGGCGCACAACCGGGCGACGCCCCGTTCACGTGTACTCTGGCACTCTATTTGATGCGGTTGACCGTAAGTTGACGGCTCCCTTAACGTCCCTTTTTCATTATGAATCGAATTTTACTATTGTGTTTGCTTGTCGCGGGCATGATGCTGGGCAACCTGACGGCGCAGGCGCAACCTGCACGACTCCGGGTTGCCAACAAACAGTTTGACGACCTCGGCTACGCTGATGCGGCCCGGACCTATGAGGAGTTTCTGAAGACTGACAAACGAAAGGATACCACCGAGACCCGCGAGGCCATGATTAAACTCGGTTACAGCTACCGCAAGTTACAGGATAGCCGGAACGCCGAGCGGATTTACACGGACTTGGTAAAGGCATACCCTACCCTCGACAGTGAGGTGTACCTTTATTATGCGCAGTCACTGGCGGCCAACGGCAAGTACCGCGAATCGCAGCGGCAGTACAGTCGATACGGTGAGAAACAGGCGCAGGACATGCGCGGACGGCGGTTTACGGTATCATATATGGACATGAGCCGCTTTTACCAGGATTCGTCGTCATACCGGGTTGAGTCGCTGCCCATCAACTCACGGCAGGCCGATTTCAGCCCGATGTACTACAAAGACGGGTTGGTGTTCGTGTCGGCCCGCGACGAAGGAGGACTAATCAAACGCGTATTCAACTCGAACCAGACGCCTTTTTTGGACCTCTACTTTCACCCCGATACCACCCAACTGCGAGCACCCGGTGCCGAGTCTGACCGCCCGGCTGCTGCGGCTGCCCTGGGCGGGGGCGAACCTCCCCAGACCGAACCGGCGCGGGACGATCCCGAAGCGCAGCCGCTCACCCGAACCGAAGTGTTCAGCCGGACGCTGAACACCAAATACCACGAGGGGCCGATGACGTTCAGCAAAGATCAGTCTTTCATTGTGTTTACCCGCAACAACTCCAGCAAGGGAAAAGCCGGGAAAAGCAGCGACGGAATCAGAAAGCTGAAACTGTATTCGGCCGTCAACCAGGATGACAAATGGAGCGACGCGGAGGAATTGCCGGTCAACAGCAGCGAGTATTCGACGGGGCATCCGGCGTTCTCACCCGACAATACCAAACTGTACTTCGTGTCGGACATGCCCGGCGGGTACGGCGGCACCGATATCTACGTCGTTGAGTACAGCGGTGGGCAGTGGGGAACGCCCGTCAACATGGGCAAAGAGATCAATACGGAGGGTAACGAGATGTTCCCGTTTGTCGATGAGTTCAGTAATCTGTACTTCTCGTCGGATGGTCACGAGGGATTAGGCGGTCTCGACGTGTTCTTCGCCGAGCTGCGCGAGGGCGTGGCCTACAAAGGCGTTCAGAACGCGGGCGCACCCATCAACTCCGAAAAAGACGACTTTGGATTCATCACCGATCCGGGCCGGATAAGCGGCTACTTCAGCAGTAACCGAAAAAAAGGGGGCAGCGACGACGATATCTATTCGTTTCGGCGGGCGTGCCGGGAACTCAATATCTTCGTTTATGACGCCAAAACCAGCACGCCACTCGAAAACGCCGACGTCCGTATCCTGCGTAACGGCACCAACCAGGATCTGCGGCTGACCAACGTGGCGGGCCGGGCCAATCTGTGCGCCGATGCCGGGATGGAATACGAGTTCAAAGCCATCAAAGAAGGATTTGCCATGAACAGCGTCCGGTTTTCGACCCTCACCCAGGCCCCCAATCCGGTGATGAACGTGTCGATTTACCTCCAGCGCACCGACAACACATTAGTGAAAGGATTGGTGAAAACGGAAGTCAACCAGCAGCCCGCAACGGGTGTGCGGGTGACGCTCCGCAACGAGAAAGACAAATCGGAGCAGACCGTCATTACCGGCCCCGACGGGGGTTATGAGTTCAACACGAAGCCCAACTCGCCCTACACCATTACGGCCCGGAAAGACCAGTACGCCACCAAGAAAACGCAGGTTGTCAAGCCCCGGCGCAATACCAGAGCGGCCTTCGACTCGCTGGGAATGTACGGCGTTGGCGACGTGTTTCAACTGAAGCGTATTTATTACGACCTGAATAAGTTTTTTATCCGGGCCGATGCCGCCCGCGAACTCGACCGGGTACTGACGCTGCTGAAGGAATATCCGAAGATGCAGATCGAAATACGGTCGCATACCGACGCCCGCTCGTCGGATTTGTATAACATGCGTCTGTCAGAAAATCGGGCGAGGGCCGCCATGGATTACTTAGTGTCGCGGGGTATTCAGGCGGGCCGGTTAGTAGCGCACGGCTACGGAGAAGCCGAATTAGTTAACAACTGCGCCGATCACGTGAACTGTACTGAAAGCGAACACCAGAAAAATCGCCGGACAGAGTTCAAAATCACGGCGGTGCAGTAGTACGTCGAACAGTTGATCGTCCAGTCGGTTAGAGTAGCAACTACACAACGGGACGGATGCGATTTACGGATAAGGTTTGCATTGTAACCGGTGCCACGTCGGGCATTGGTCGGGCCACGGCTGAGCGTATGGGTGCCGAGGGCGGTAAGGTGCTGGTGGTGGGTCGGGACGAGCAGCGGGGACGGGAAGTTGTCGAGACCATCACCAAAAATGGGGGCGAGGCCCGGTTTGCCGACGTCGACATTGCCGATGCTGCCGCCGTCGAAGCCGCCGTAAATCAGGCCGTAGCTGTCTGGGGGCGGGTCGACGTGCTGGTCAACAATGCCGCCATGATGACCTTCACGCCTATCATCGACCTCAGCGTTGAGGAGTGGGATCAGGTGCAGGCGGTCAATCTGAGGGCTGTATTTATATTCTGCAAATTCGCGATTCCCCACATGAATCGGGGGGCCATTGTCAATGTCAGTTCCGTACACGCGTTTCAGTCGACGGCCAACGTAATCCCGTATGCCGTCAGCAAGGGCGGGCTGGAGGCCTTCACGCGGGGTGCCGCGCTGGAATATGACATCACCAAAGTGCGGGTCAATGCCGTAGCACCCGGTGCCGTCGATACGCCCATGCTGTGGAATAACCCAAACGTGAAAAGTGGTGAGGAGCAAGTTGAGGGAACGGTCGGCAAACCCGAAGACATTGCCTCGGCCATCTGCTACTTGGCCTCCGACGAAGCCCGCTACATCAACGGCACCACGCTTGTGGTAGACGGCGGTCGGCTGGGAATGCTTTAAGTGAGTGTGGCAGTATTTTGGTGTGTATGTGTTTGAATTGCCGACACGGATACACCCAAACCCCCACACTCCCAATAGCTTACCCACCGTTACTCACCCAGCGCACTGTCACCAGCAACTGCCCGACGTGCCGCGTGGTATGCTCGGCGGAGTGAGTCAGCAGGCCAATAACTGTCGACGGCACCTGCGCCCGTCCTACCAGCCGAACGTCGGTCAGTGTCCGCTCGTCCGTGATCCGAAGCTGGGTGAGGGCGGTGTCAACCTGCTTATTGAATTGACGCACGAGTTCAGCGATGGAAACCGGTGATCCGGCGGAGGGCTTGCCTTCCTGAGACAATGCAGTTAGCTGATCCGCCGAAAGAATCTTTCCCCGTGCATACGTAAAAAGCCGGTCGAGCACACCGCTCAAATGCTGAAGGTGAAACCCCACCGACGCAACTGGTTTGTCACTTCCACCCGGACGCTCCCAAAGCAGTGAATCGGGAAAGCCATCCATCAGCACGTTCACTTCGTCGCGGGCCTGCACAAGCGCGTGGGCAACGGGCTGGAGCAAGGGCGGCATACCGGGCAGCGGCCCGCGCAGCCAGACTTCGGGGGCGTTAGTCATTGCGTATTTGCAGGGTCATTTCATTCGTCCCCCGTAAAGAGAGATATTCAGTCCGGCAAACGAATTCTTGTCGCTGAGATTGCCAAATGCTGTCACACCGATATTGAGGTACTTCAGTGAGGTGATGTACCGTATTTCTGCGGGTACACCAATGGTTCTGTAATTTCTGACTTCGTAATATTCTCCCGAACCTATCAACGGATCAGGATCGGTGTATAAATAGTTACCTCTGAACCTACCCCAGACCGTGCTCAACCCGGCCGAAAAGCGAAATTTGCCGCTTTTCAATCCGTACAACAACCCTAATTCGGAAGTTTTCAAGCCA
>JAYTAC010000564.1:0-3252 GCA_043737755.1 Spirosoma sp. | reverse complement strand
TTCTGCCCGCTGAGGGTGGTGCTGTACCCGGCGTTCAGCCCGAATTTTTTCAGGAGCGGTACGTACAGGCTGGCTCCGGCTCGGGTGAACCCGACGGCATTGGTTGGAAACGGAATGCCGGGACCAATGTCGGTGCCTTTGCTGTAGGGCGTTTGCCGCTGCACCCAGCCATCGACGTAGAAATGTTTCGTGGCAAAGCCCCCCCGAATCACGGCATCGGTAACGTCCGGTACGTTGACTTTTGAGCTGCTGTTGGGGTTCAGGTTAGCGGGGTCGTAGTAGTTGGCCACCCGGTCGAGCGTCACCTGCCCGCGCCGGACGTAGCCGAACTGCCCGGTCAGGAAGAATGCACCGGCTTTGAAATGCAGCAGCGTCCGGCCGTCGAGACTGCGGGCACCGTGCCCAATGGCTACCGGCGCGTCGATCACGTAGTTCTGGAACGGAAACGAGTACCCCACCGCAAACAACCACGACAGCCGTGCCGTGCCGATTTTGTAGTCGAACGCTTCCCAGCGCAGCGCGGCCGAGAGGTCCTGAAAGCCTTCCTGTTTCTGCCAGTAACCCGCGCTGGCTTCGGTGCGCACGTAGGGTGCGGCCACGATGAGGTCCAGATCGTAACCCAGGCCATAGGTGCCGTACAAATTCAGCGATTGGGTTGAGATGGTGCCGAGGTTGGGATTGCGTGTTTCGGTCGTGCCGACGTAGTAGGTGTCGAACGATTCCTGCGAATAACTCACAGCAAGACTGGCCTTGCGCTGGCCTTTCATAAACCCATCGACCAACCCCTGGGCCGGTGATTGCCGGGCCGTGCATAGGCCGGTGAGTATGACGAGTGTCCAAAAATAACGTTGCATACTGTCGGGTTGGGTGAGTAAAGTTAGCCGTTCGGATTGATGGACAGCTACAGAACCGCGTTTTCCTCGCCACCGGACTACCCATCTAACTACTGCGGTACGGTATTTTGCCAATGACTAAACGCCGATGCCAAGCTTTTAAAGGCCCGACATCGGCGTTTAATTGAGTAAAAATCGTCACATCGGCATCACAACCGCAAACCCACCGACAACACCGCGCTCCGGCCGTCGGACGGCCAGATGCCCGGCCCCGGATAAAACGTGGGCCGCTTGGTGAGATACGACCGGTCGAGCAGGTTGTTCACGCTGCCCCGCAGGGTCAGCAGCCGACCGATGCGCCAGGTGCCGTTCAAATCCAGCAGACCATAGCCCGGCACAGGTCCCCGCGCCCCGTTGACCGACGCAACGGGCGTGTTCAGGGCGTCGGAAAAGGTCAGGCCAACGTAGCTGTACTGCGTCGTCAGGCTCATGGTTCGGTAGCGGACCGTCAGGCCGTTGCGGCTCGTCCAGCGCGGAGCCGACTCCACCCGATTGCCGTTGATGCTCCGGTTGTCGGTGCCGGTCGAGATGCGGGCATTCACGTAGCGGGCGTTGGTGAATGCCGTGGCCGTGAAACCACTCACCGTCAGTTTATTGCCTTGCCACAATACGGCTTCCACGAGTGCTTCCACACCCTGACTGCGGCTGTCGCCCACGTTCGTCCGCAGCACATAATCCTGCCCGCCGGGATCGGTTTGGACCAAACTGCCCAGCCGGTTGCGGTAGAGCAGATCGAAAAGCGTCAGGTTCAGGTGAACACCGCCCCAGTAGCCTTCCACACCCACTTCAGCGTTGTACCCGCTGGCGTCACGCAGGTTTTTGTCCACTCGCTCATACACCGACGTTGGAATAATGTCCTTGAAAATAACGGGGCGGTATGCCTGCGCCCAGCCACCGTAGAGTCGCAGGGCGGGCGTAAGCTGGTACTGGGCGTTCAGGCCCAGCAGCGCAAAGCGATGGCCAATATCGTTCGGCACGTCGGCGGGGACATAGTATCCAATCGTACCCCGCATTCGGGTCAGGCCGTTCTCGATGCGCAGACCGGGCGACACCATTAATTTGGGCGTCAGGCGAAACTGGTTTTCGGCAAACAGGGCCACATTCCTGGTGTAGTAATGTAAATCGCGCACGAACGGACTCACCAACGACAGATCAAAATCTGAACCGGTTGTACCCCGGCCCAACTGCCGACGGTGCGTATCATTGTTCATCAACTGCACCCCGGTTGCCAAGGTAGCCGCCACTTTCCCCAGATGGTAGGTATGCAGCAACCGTGCCTCCGACGTGTAGCTGTTGAACCGATCAATGTCTACCTGCCGGTTCCGGTACTGCCCCGTTTTCGGATCAGGCACGTCGCGTAGGGTGGCAAAACCTTCCAACTGAACGCTGTTCCGCGCCCCCAATACCGCCGAGGTTATCCATTGCAGCCGCGTTTGTGGACTAACCTGCCAGTCTACCCGCACCGACGGCACCCAGATGTCGGGGTTGAAATAGTTCCGGCTGCGGGTAGCTTGTCGCGGATCAGCCCGGAACATCGAATCGGTGAGTGGGCCGGGAATCTGGTACGTATAAGCGGACCGCCCGGCTTCGGCCGTGATGCTCAACCGGCGGGTGGCCTGGTAATGCAGGCTCACAAACTGAGACTGGGCATCGGAACGGCTGTTTTGACGGTAGCCGTCCGAGTGCCGCCAGTGCGCGTAGCCGTAGTAGGTCAGCTTACCCACGCGCCCGCCCACGGCATTGTAACTGTTCCGAAGCCCATACGACCCCAGCGAGTTAATCGTCTCGAAACCCAACCGGCGCGTGGTGTCGGCCCGCTTCGTGACGTAGTTCAGCATCCCGCCAAACTGCGCCCCGTACTGAAGCGAAGCCGTGCCGCCAACCCACTCAATGCGCTCCACGCTCTCGCCGGGGGGCGAATAATGGCTGGCCGGATAGCCGTAGATATCGGAGTTAGTCAGGACGCCGTTTTGCCGGATGTTGTTTTCCCACGACCGGTGCGGGTCCAGACCACGCGTCGCCACGTTGATCTGGTTGCCGGTGCCGTCCATGTCGTAGACGAACAGGCCGGGAATGCGACCCAGCATTTGCCGGGCACTTTTCTCGGCAACGTTCACATCCAAGTTCGTCAGTTGGATAACCGCACTGCGTTTGCCCGCCAGCAGGTAGGTGCCCTGCACGTTGGGGAGTGACCGGACAACAGCCGCCCGCGACGCCCGCACCTCAATCGACTGAAGCGTTTGCGTGGGCAGCGAGTCGGTCTGGTTTTGGCTTTGTTGCGACTGGGATAATCCCGGAGTCAGTCTCGTTACGACCAACCCCAGAATCACCAGCACAGCCAGCAGATTATAGTTACTCA
>JAYTAC010000563.1:0-1164 GCA_043737755.1 Spirosoma sp. | reverse complement strand
AACCAGACCCTCAGCCAGAATGAGAGCCGGTTAGTACCCAAAATTCTCGACCAGATCGTGCTGGACCTGTTCAACAAAACAGCCGCCGACTGGTAATTCTCTAACGATGAATGATAGATGCCTGCCGGTGTAAATCATTCATCATTCATCGTTCATCATTCATCATTCCCTTCATGCAATCGCTCGACAAAGAAACCTTCTCCTACTGGGTCACGCATCCTGATGATCTGAGTGCCACCGACTTTGTACAGTTGCAGGAAAGCCTGCAAACGTATCCATACTGTCAGGCACTGCACACGCTGACGGCCAAAGCGGCTTCGGTGCATCTGAAGGGGCAAACGGTGCCGTTTTTGCGGCAGGCAGCTGCCCACGCCCTGAGCCGCAATGCCCTGCGCAAACTGATCGACAATGAGTTTCAGTGGTCGGAAAACCTACTCATGAAACTCAACGAGCTCTCGGCGAAGCACGTGCCTATCCCCGACGACTACCAACACGAGAGTTACGAACATTTTAAGGCAAAAGCAGGCGTAGGCCACAGTTTTCCGGGCCTTTCCTTCCTTCGTATGCCCGGCCAAATCCGGCCATTGCAGCCTGACTCGGCGCGGTCGGTCGAAGCAATTTCCACGCCGGGAGACGCTGCCCCATCCGAAGTCAACCAGCAAAACGCCCCCGTCCAGATCGCCGAAACAGCGTTGTCTTCCCCGTCTCCGGCCGATGTGGAACGGCAGCGTCAATTTGACCTGATCGACAGTTTCATCAAAAAAGAACCGCGCATTTCGCCCGTGCGGGCCAAAACAAGTGAGCCTGTGGAACAGGAGGACCTCGCCAAACGAAACAAACCAGCCGGGGGTGGTTTCGTTACCGAGAGTTTCGCCAAAATCCTGGAGCAGCAGGGGAAACTTGACAAAGCCCGTGCTATTTACGAGAAGCTAATGGCAAAGAATCCTGAAAAAAGGGCGTACTTTGCGGCCAAAATCAGCGATCTAACGGGAAGTCAACCATCAAAAATTGACTGACTGAGTTTCCTTTCCGTCCTGAAAACGCATTAACTGAACACATAGAACTTTTTCTCATGGTAACGACAGTCATTGTCCTCATTTGCATTCTCACCGTCCTGCTGATTCTGATTGTGCTGGTTCAAAACTCCAAAGGCGGGGGGCTTAC
>JAYTAC010000562.1:0-1171 GCA_043737755.1 Spirosoma sp. | reverse complement strand
TACAGCGGGGAGAAGACGGTCTGGTACTGCTTCGCAAAGAAGCGTATGAATTGGTTATCTGTGATTTTAAACTCCCTGATATCGACGGACTGGAGATGCTGCGCCGAATCAAGGTAATGCACCCCGACACAGCCGTTATCATCATCACCGGCTATTCAGACGTTCGGATGGCCGTGCAGACGGTGAAACACGGTGCGTATGACTATGTGACCAAGCCGCTCTACCCTGACGAAATTCTGTACACGATCAAAAGCGCGCTCGAACGACGCACTCAGTCGCTGAGCCAGCCAGCCGCAGCCGCTTCCTCGATGCCAGCTGGAGCACTCAAAGTCAGCACTTCCCGAACACCGGCCCGGTCAGCGTTGACGTCCGACGGCAAGCGGTTTATTTTCGGTAAAAGCCGCGCTGCCGATCAACTTCAGAAACACATCGACCTGATTGCCCCCACCGACATGTCGGTTGTTATTACGGGCGAAACGGGTACTGGCAAAGAGTTCGTTGCCAATGCCATTCACCTGAAAAGCAAGCGGGCCGACAAGCCGTTTGTTGCCATCGACTGTGGCGCACTCAGCAAAGAATTGGCCGGAAGCGAACTGTTTGGCCACGTGAAGGGGTCATTTACCGGAGCCATGGCCGACAAAGCCGGTAGCTTTGAGTTTGCCAACGGCGGCACCCTCTTCCTCGACGAAATCGGGAACCTCTCCTACGACAATCAAATCAAATTACTGCGGGTGTTGCAGGAGCGCAAAATCCGGCGCATCGGCTCCAATCAGGACGTGCCGGTCGACGTGCGCATTATCGTGGCTACCAACGAGGACCTCCGCGATGCCGTTCGGCAGGGGCGTTTCCGCGAGGACATCTACCACCGGATCAACGAATTTGAAATGCACTTGCCGCCCCTGCGCGAGCGCAAAGCCGACATCATGATTTTCGCCGACCATTTCTTAGAGTTGGCTAACCGGCAGTTGGAAAAAGACATTCAGGGGTTTGAAGAGGAAGCCCGCGAAAAGCTGAAAGAGTACTATTGGCATGGCAACCTGCGGGAGCTGCAAAACGTGGTCAAGCGATCTGTTCTGCTAACCCAAAGCAGTTACATCGAAGCCGACATTCTTCCTCACGAAATTCTGTCGCCCCAGTACCTGACATCGGCCGATACCATGACCGACGTGCA
>JAYTAC010000561.1:0-7995 GCA_043737755.1 Spirosoma sp. | reverse complement strand
CGCCGTCATACACCACGCGTCCGGCTTTGGTTTTGAACGCCGTTTTGAGCGAGTCCGCAATTTTGCCGACGCTGCCGTCGGGATTGCGGTGGCTGTAGTCGATGGCCTGAATGCACCGCCCGCTGGGAATGTAGTATTTGGCCGTGGTGATCTTCAGCCTGGTGTTGAACGACAGTTCGCGGGTGGTTTGCACGAGACCTTTGCCGTAGGTTCGCTGCCCGATCAACACGCCCCGGTCGTAGTCCTGAATCACGCCCGCCACGATTTCGGCCGCCGATGCGCTGTGGCTGTTGGTGAGCACGATAATCGGGATTTCGAGGTCGAGCGGGGTGTTCAGGGCCGTGTAGGTCTTATTCCACTCGGTCACTTTGCCTTTGGTCGTCACTACTTCCGAATCTTTCGGAATGAACGTGTTACAGATGTCGATGGCCATGTTGAGCAGTCCACCGGGATTTTCCCGAACGTCGAGCACGAGTTTTTTCATGCCTTTGCCCTTCAACTCCTGAAACGCCGTGCGCACTTCCCGCGCGGCCGTTCCCGTGAAATCCTTCAGGTCGATGTAGCCGACTTCGTCCGAAATCATACCGTAGTAGGGCACGTTGGTCATTTTTACCACGTCGCGGACCACGCTCAGGTCGACGGGGTCTTTCTGGCCGTAGCGCCGGACGGTCAGTTTCACGGCTGTGTTATTCTGGCCTTTCAGCAGTTTGCCCGTGTCGACCGGGCTACCGTCGCGGTCTGTGCGGGTTTTAAGATCAACGCCGTCCACTTTCAGAATCTCGTCGCCAATGCGAAGACCCGATTTTTCGGCGGGCGTACCTTCATAAATCATCAGCACAATGCTCTTGCCCTGCCGCTGCCCAATCAGTGCCCCGATGCCGTTGTAGCGGCCGGTGGTCATGGTCATGTAATCTTCGATCTCGTCTTCGGCGAAGAAATTGGTGTAGGGGTCGAGGGCTTTGAGCATCCCGTCGATGCTGGTTTTGACCATCCGGTTGGGGTTCACCTCATCGACGTAATACAGGTTCAGTTCCTTGAACAGCGACGCGTAGATATCGAGGTTGCGGGCGATCTCGAAGAAGCGGTCATCGGTTTTGAACGAGAAAAAACCGATGCTGCCCGCCACAAGGGCCGACGAAGCGAGGAGCGTGAAGCGTTTGGACAGGCGCATGGGAGAGTGGCGTAGTGCCGAATCTCCAGATTCGGCGGTAGCAACGGTTCTCTACGGCCGAATCTGGAGATTCGGCATTACAGTTTAGTCAACGCTAATTTCATGCTTTTTTCTATCTCGTCAAACGAAATTATTTGCTTTGCGGTGTACAGAAAAGCAATGTAGGCGGGGGATGGTCTTCCGGCGTTGATCAGCACCTTGTTAAGCCGGTAGGCTTCCCGGACGCGTCGGCGCACGAGGTTGCGGTCGACGGCGCGTTTGAACGTGCGCTTGGGCACGGTGATGACAATAGCGGGCAACGCTTCGGCCGTTGCCGGGTCCTGCGGGATGTAGAGTACCCGAAACGGAAAAAGGTAGAACGTCCTGACCGACGCACTACCTTTTTTGAATAATTCTCCCAGAGTTTTTTTGCTACAAAGCCGCTCCGATTTGGTGAAGGCCTGCGGCATAAAATTGGTTGGTCGGTTGATGAGTCGGTAAGTCAGTGAGTAGCTGACCGCACCGGCGGACCGGCATGAATACTGAACGACTCACTAACTGCTCAACTGATTACAGTTTAAAGCGCTCGCCTTTCTTCTCGTCCGAGACGGTCAGTTTGTGGCGGCCTTTGGCGCGACGGCGGGCCAGCACTTGGCGACCGTTGGCCGTTGACATCCGCTCGCGGAAGCCGTGCTTATTTTTCCGCTTCCGGTTCGATGGTTGGTACGTTCTTTTCATGACCTATGTGCGCTGAAACCTGTGTTTTCAAATGAGTCCGCAAAGATAGCCGAATCAACGTAGTTTACCAAGACCCGGTTGAGAATTGGGCGGTTTGGAGCGCATGGGCAATATAATCGCCGAATGTGGCAACCAATCACCACTCAATTGCCTTTTTTACGTCAACAGTCAACGCCCCGTTTTTCCGATTGCCCATGCAGTACCGCCTGTCTGCCGACCGTAGTGACGGACCACAAGATCACGCCCATTACATTGCCGTCGAAGCCCGGCTGACCGATGTTGTTACCCCAACGGTTGAGTTTCAGTTGCCCGCCTGGCGACCGGGCCGCTACGAACTTCAGCACTTCGCCAAAAACATTCAGCGGTTTGCCGTTGTCGACGGTGCGGGACGGTCGCTGCCGTTTCAGAAGATCACCAAAGACCGCTGGCGGGTGCAGACCAACGGCGCATCGGACCTGACGATCCGGTACAATTACTACGCCCTGCTGCCGACACCCAATCAACTCAATGCGGGCAGCAGTTTCGTGAGCGATACGCTGCTGTACGTCAATCCGGTGAATCTGTGCGTGTACGCTGAAGGTCGCATCAACGACCCCTGCATCCTCGAATTAGCCATTCCCGACGGCTGGATGGTGGCCTGCGGGCTACAGCAAACGGGCGATAAGACACTCCGGGCGACCGACTTTTATGAATTAGCCGACTGTCCGCTGATGGCCGCGCCCGTGATGCAGCACGTTCAGTATGCAGTGGGTGACACCTCGTTTCACGTCTGGATTCAGGGCGGCAGGCGAACCGATGGCGACCCGACGTTCGACGCGGATCGGATTGTGCGGGATTTCGGCCGGTTCTCGCAGAAGCAAATTGATCTGTTTGGCGACTTCCCCGAACGCGACTATCACTTTCTGACGCTGATTTTGCCGGTGGCGTACTACCACGGCGTCGAACACCGCAACTCGACTATTCTGGTGCTGGGTCCCAACGACGAAGGCGAGGGGCTGTACCAGGATTTGCTGGGCGTATCGTCGCACGAGTTGTTTCATGCCTGGAATATCATCCGCATCCGCCCGGCTGAACTGCTGCCGTATGATTTCACGAAGGAAACCTACTTCACCACCTGTTTCGTGGCCGAGGGCGTCACGACGTATTACGGCGACCTGATCCTGCGGCAGTCGGGCGTGTTCGATGACGCTGCGTACCTGAAAGAGCTACAGGTGCTGTTCAAACGGCATTTTGAGAACAACGGCCGGGCGGTCCAGTCGTTGGTAGAGTCGTCGTGGGATTTGTGGCTCGACGGCTACGAAAAGGGTGTGCCGGACCGCAAAGTGTCGGTGTACCACAAAGGAGCGGTGGTTGCGCTGATCTTAGACCTGCACCTTCGCCGACTGAGCAATCATGCCCGCTCGTTGGACGACGTGATGCAGATTATGTGGGAACGCTTCGGCAAACCGGTTGTGGGCTATACCCTCGCCGATTACCGCGCTGTAACCGAAGCCGTGGCGGGCGAATCGCTAGACTGGTATTTCGGTCTCTGTGTTTTTGGCAATCAGCCACTCGAAGCCAAATTAAACGAGTATCTGACCTGGGTCGGTTTGCAGATCGTTTACGAAGAGCCACCTGTAACGACGGACCTGCCCGGCGGTATCCGGCTGCTGGAATTGGACAGCTTGGACGGATGGCAGCAGCGGGTGCAGTGGCTGGGTGGGGTAGAACGTCGGAAATAAACGTTTAACTAAACTCACCATGAAAATATCCGTACTCCTACTCCTTACCTGGCTTACCAGCCTGCTCCCCGCTTCGGCGCAACTTGCACCCCAAAAATCGTGGATGCTGGGGCCGTTTGTGAAGCAGAATGCGGTGAACCCAATTCTGTCGGCCGACGCCCGCACGACCTTCGACTGCCCGGTGCGTCGCCAGCCGGTCCGGTGGGAAGAGAAAGACGTCTATAACCCAACGGCAGTAGTGCGGAACGGTAAGGTATATATGCTGTACCGGGCGGAAGATACCGTCCGGCGCGTGGGTGGCACGTCGCGGTTGGGGCTGGCCATTAGTTCGGACGGGCTGCACTTCAACCGATTACCGAAGCCCGTATTCTATCCGAATAACGACGCTATGAAAACCTACGAGTGGGAGGGCGGCTGCGAAGACCCGCGCGTGGTGGAAAGTCCCAACGGCGTGTATGTAATGACCTACACGGCTTACGACGGCAAACTGGCGCGGCTGTGTGTGGCTACGTCGCGTAACCTGACGGACTGGCAAAAACAGGGGCTGGCCTTCGGTGATTTTGCCAACGGCAAATACCGGAACACCTGGTCGAAGTCGGGCGCAATTATTTGCAAACGGGTAGGCGACCGGATGGTGGCCCGGCGTATCAACGGCACCTACTGGATGTACTGGGGTGATAAACCTGACCTGCGAATGGCCGTTTCGACCGACTTGCTGCACTGGACGCCTTTGGAGACCAACGGGTTGGCAGGGACGGATGGCAAACCAGTACCAGCCGCTGAGTCGCGCCGGGGAACGCACGACGTGCGACTGATGGAGCCGGGACCGTATGCGCTGCTGACACCCGCCGGTATCGTGCTCATCTACAACGGGATGAACAACGCGCAAACCGGCGACCCCAACCTGCCCGAAGGGGCGTATACGGGCGGGCAACTGCTGTTCGACGCCAACGACCCGGCCCGGCTGATTGACCGATCCGACACGTACTTTATCCGGCCCGACCAGCCGTATGAAACGGTGGGGCAGGTGAATCAGGTAGTGTTTCTGGAAGGCATGGTGCCGTTTCGGGGGCGGTGGTTTCTTTACTACGGCACGGCCGATTCCAAGATTGGCGTGGCGACGGCGAAGCAGTAAGGCCAGCACGTCAGTCAACGGGCCGACGCTGGTGAAAGAACCGCTGCTTAGCCCGGAACACTACTACGCATATCCCAAAAATGAGGACGATGTCGAACCCGAATCGTTGCAACCCTTGCCCCGCCAAGTCGTAGCGACCGCTGGCTAAACCGATGCCCATCATGGCCGCTGCGTTGATGACGACCATCGCAATCAGTGCCCCGGCAATGACGCTCTTGCGGAACGACGACATGATGATGGCTCCCGCCAATGTGCCGCAAACCGACAGCAACTGGTCGGCGGTGGTGGGGTAGGTGAGGTGCTTTACCTCCTCGCTGCCTGCAAAGGTGCTCACCTCTGCTTCGCCCACGGCTTGCAGAAACCAGTAGGTGAGGGCCGAAGCCACAATGAGCGTGCCTGGGATGACGGGCTACACCGATAACGTCTTCGATTTGGAGAAGGTCAGCCATCAAAGCAGTCGTTCTGTCGGCGGACAGTTGAATCTGGAACGAGCGGTGCATCCGGTCGATTGTTGTCGAAGCGTAACCGGTCGGGGTTGACAAGTGCTCGGAGACACCCGTGCGTTGTGCGAATTCGGAAGCGTGGTATATTTGGCGAAGCCCTGTTTACTAACCCCCATGCAAACCGCACCAACTCCTGCTCTTTCGTTCAGCGAATACGTTAAACACGATGCCACGGCCCTCGCCGGTCTGGTCCGCACGGGTGATGTCTCGCCCGCCGAACTCCTCGAAACGGCCATTGCCCGCGCCGAAGCCGTTAATCCACAACTGAACGCCATCGTGACGCCCCTCTACGACAAAGGCCGCGCCATAGCCGCAAGCCTGCCTAAGTCGGGCGCGTTTCGCGGAGTGCCGTTTCTGCTGAAGGACCTCGAACTGGAATGGGCCGGAACACCCCTGAGATCGGGTTGCCGGGGCTATGCCAACTACGTGTCGCCGACCGACAGCGAAGTGGTGAAGCGCCTGAAAGCGGCTGGGCTGGTCTTTTTCGGAAAAACCAACACGCCCGAATTCGGCCTCACGCCCTACACCGAATCGAAACTCTACGGCCCCGCCCGCAACCCCTGGAAACTGTCGCACTCGCCTGGTGGCAGCAGTGGCGGATCGGCGGTGGCGGTAGCAGCGGGCATCGTTCCGGCGGCAACGGCTTCGGACGGGGGCGGCTCCATTCGCATCCCGGCGTCGTGCTGCGGGCTGTTCGGCTTAAAACCCTCGCGCGGACGCGTCACACTTGGCCCCCATCACGGCGAAATGTGGGGTGGCGCGGTTGCTGGTCACGCCGTTACGCGGTCGGTCCGCGACAGTGCCGGGCTGCTTGATGCCACGGCTGGCCCGCTGGCGGGCGATCCATACGGCATTGCCCCGCCCGAACGCCCGTTTGCAGATGAAGTTGGCCGGGAGCCGGGGAAGCTACGGATTGCCTTCTCAACGCAGTCGCTGATGGAGTCGCAGCCCACCGACCCGGAGTGCGTGAAAGCTGTCCGGGAAACGGCCGGGTTGCTGGAGCGTTTGGGGCACACGGTGGAAGAGGTACCGCTGCCGTACGAAAAAAGCATCGTGACGCAGGCGTTTTTCCTGAATGTGCTGAGCGAAACGGTTGCTACCCTGCGCGAACTGGGGATGTACTTGGGCCGACCGGTCCGGCGCGACGACGTTGAACTGAACACGTGGGCGTTGACCCGGATGGCGGCTGGTTTCTCGGCGGGCGACGCAACGCACCAGAAACGACGCTGGAATGCACTAAGCCGCAGCATGGGCCAGCTTCACGAAACGTATGACTTGTTTCTGACGCCGACTCTGCCGCGCCCGCCCATTGCCATCGGTACGTTTCAGAACACGGCTTCGGAAGAACGGATGCTCAGAATAGCCGACACCATTGGGGGACTGAAATACCTGAAAGGGTCCAAAATGGTGGACGATCTGGCCGAAAAATCGCTCGGCTACATTTCGTACACGGTTATTACGAACATGACTGGTCAGCCGTCGATGTCGGTGCCGCTGCACTGGTCGCCCGACGGACTGCCCATCGGCGTTATGTTCGCGGCCAAATCGGGCGACGAAGCGACGCTGTTCCGGCTGGCAGGGCAGTTGGAGCAGGCCCGGCCGTGGTTCGGGACGATGGCGGTTTTGTAGACGGAGTCAGTCAGTCGCGGGCGGTTGCCGTCAGTACGGTGCCGTTCCGCAGCCGGGCTACCCGAATGCCCGACAGATGCTTGTGATATAACAGGTAATTGCTCAGCGGATAACGCGTGATGACCACCGCGCCCTGATCGGAGGATGCGTGCATGAGGTGAACGCGACCGTTGGGCCGGCGCACGGCAAAGCCCACGTGCCGCATGTCCAAGCCTGGCCGGGCGGTCGTCAGCATCACGATGTCGCCTTCGCGCAGGTGACTTTCAGCTAAGCGAATGTTCCGGCTGGGGACAAACGAAAACGGCTGCTGACTCAGGGCTTCTTCGATCAACTGTAATTGCTTCAGCGTGGCCGGGTCGCTCAGGCGCGGGTATTTGTGGGGTGCCGTGGTCATGTATGAAACGGGTTTGGCCACCCGCATACTGCCCGGCAGTTCGCCCGTCACGTCCGACAGCAGTCCCCGGCGTTCGTTGTCGCGGAGCCAGTCCGAGAAATAATGCAGGCGGCTGGCGTAGCCGTCGATTTTGCCGTTGCGGTAGCGGAGTTTGGTCAGGTACGCCTGAAACGTCCGCTCGAAAGCCTGACTTGCCCGGTCGGTTGTTTCGTGCCAGGTTAGGGCGAGGGCCAGCACGGTTTCTACATACGTAGTACAGTCGAACTCGCGCAGATTAACCACCAACTCCTCGGTTGGCGTCGTGTCGAGCGTGTGTGGAGTGTACGGCCTGCCCAGCAACTGACGCCCCACACTGACCGCTGTTTCGGCCGGGGTTCGCCCCCCCGCTAAGCTCACCTGCCGCAGGTCGTGGATCACGGGGGCCTGCGCTACGGCAGTGAGGGAGATACTTATCAGGAAAAGAGCGGTATAGTGTTTCATCGTGAGCCGTAGTGGTTGTCAATCAGGGCTTGTGACGTAACTACAGTCGAAACGTAATGGTAGGCGATCATTTAATTTCCAGCACCCGGACGCTGCGGGGCGGCAACATCAGCGGAACGCCCTCGCGCCCGACGGCTTCAACGCGGGTGTCGCTCAGGAAAATGTCGGTGAATTGATACGTCCGGGCGGAGTCCAGCCCCATGACCTCGAAGGCGTGGCGGGGAATGCGGACGGTGGTGTGGTGA
>JAYTAC010000560.1:0-1172 GCA_043737755.1 Spirosoma sp. | reverse complement strand
TGAACCAGTGTAGTGAACGATGAGTGAGTTTGATTTAGTGGTATTGCAGGACGACACGGCCAACGAGCGTCTGAAGACGGGCGATATTGGCACCATTTTGACAGTATACAGTGATGGTCGGGCCTTCGAGCCGGGCCGCCGGTGCGGTGGAGACGCTGTTGCCGCACCAGATCAGAACGGTGAGGGCGTCGGAAGTTATGGCCGTTCGGGATACGACAACCGGGAAGGTGACCAACTCATAAAGTTTTGACCGTTATGCTTTTCCGCCCGGACAAATAGTTCTAATTTTGCGCTCCAAATTAGGCCATTATGAGCAAAAAGAATCCCGGATTAGACTTTTTAGAAGACCCGGACGCGTTAGAGAATAAATTAGAAGACGTGGGCGATTTTTTTCAGCAAAATCGAAACATCGTTCTGGGCGTGGTGGGTGCCATTGTTCTGCTGATTGCCGGTTTCTTCGGTTACCGCGCTTACGTAAGCGGTCAGGACGAAACGGCACAGGCAGAACTATTTCCGTCGGTGTATCAACTCGAAGCCGACTCATTGAAAAAGGCCCTCAACGGCGATGGCAGAACTCCCGGCCTGTTGGCCGTTGCCGACAATTACGGATCAACGAAGAGCGGCAACTTAGCCCAGTTTTACGCCGGTCTGGGCTTGCTCAAACAGGGCAAATACGACGAAGCCATCAACCACCTTAAAAGTTTCAGTTCGTCAGATTTGTTGGTTCAGGCTCGTGCCTACGCGCTCATCGGGGATGCGTACATGGAAAAGAAAAGCTACGACGAAGCAGCCGATTATTACAAAAGAGCGGCCGACTACAAGTCGAACAAGTTTTTTACGCCGGGTTATCTCATCAAATTAGCCGTTGCCTACGAGCAGGCGAAACAGAACGATAAAGCCATCAGTACCTACAACGGCATCATCGAAACGTATGCTCAGTCGACCGAGGCCGTCAGTGCTAAAAAATACAAAGCTGTGCTCGAAGCAGCCGGTGGTGAGTCATAAGCGTATCTGAATCAATCAATACAGCAAAGGACAAAGCCAAGCCGGGTTTTGTCCTTTTTTTGGTGTCGTCTGAACCGGAATCTATTAGATTGAAACGATCCAGCAGGATTGCCGACGCGTCCTCTGTTCCCGCTTTGTACCAGCTTCGTTCAGGCAAATCCTTTTAA
>JAYTAC010000559.1:0-1173 GCA_043737755.1 Spirosoma sp. | reverse complement strand
GGCACGGAGGTCGCCAAAGAAGCCGCGCACATGATTTTACTGGATGATAATTTTGCCACGGCAGCGGCCGGCCGTCATCGTGAAAACCGTCAAGCACGGGCGACGGATTTTCGACAACATTCTCAAGTTTATTCACTACATAGTGTCGGGCAGGGCGGGCGAAATTTTCGCGCTGTTTCTGGCTCCGCTCTTCGGATTGCCGGTTCCGCTGCTGGCAATTCACATTCTGTGGATCAACCTGATCACCGATGGGCTGCCGGGCCCGGCATTAGCCTACGAACCCGCCGAAGCCGACACCGTGCAACGCCCACCCATCGACCCGAAGCAAACCATTTTCGCCGACGGGCTGGCCGGTCAGCCGCTGCTTTGGTTCATTCTGTGAATCGGGTTGCTGGTGGGGACCCTCACCATCGGTGTAGAAGCGTGGGCCATCCGAAACGAGATTTCCCATTGATAGACGATGACCTTTACCGTACTGTTTTTCAGTTAGTTGGGCAACGCTATTGCCATCCGGTCGCGCCGGGAGTCGGTGTTCAGTATGAGTTTGCTGGCTAACAAACCCATGCTGGGTACCATCGCCCTGACCGTCGCGTTGCAGTTGATGATTATTTACGTCCCGTTTTTCAACGATCTCTTCACGACCGAACCGCTGACGTGGGCCGAGTTGGGGATTGTGCTGGCCATGTCGAGCGTCGTTTTCTGGGCGGTCGAAATTCAGAAGTTGATTATCCGGCAGCGGGACATAGAACGGGAATCTGCCCACAAGAAATCCGTAGTTGCCGCACCGGTTGCCGACTAATGGTATCGTGTTTTGTCACATTATGGAAAATTACCTGAGTTTCCTTCTTCTGCTGAATACCGCCTGGTTGGAGTGGGGAGGAACGACCCTGATTGCCGCGATGGTCTTTGTCGAAACGGGTTTCCTGCTGGGATTGATCATCCCCGGCGGAGAAACCCTGTTGTTCACGGCGGGGCTGCTTTGCGGGATCAATACGCTTCAGCTTCCGGTCGGGCTACTGATCGGGCTGCTCATTATAGCCGCCGTGGCCGGTGACATGACCGGGTTCTGGATTAGCCGAACGATAGGCGACCGGCTACGGCATCAACCGGATACGTTTCTCTTCAAGCGACGCTACTGGGAACAATCCGAGAATTTTTACCGGAAACACCCCC
>JAYTAC010000558.1:0-8004 GCA_043737755.1 Spirosoma sp. | reverse complement strand
TCGACGCCTACGGCTCGGGCAGCAAACCCGTCATTGCCGGGTCGGTGCCGGTGGGCAACTGGACCACCACGGGCAACAACACTTGGCAGGCCACCTGTGCCGAGTGCGGCAGTGCGGTGACGGGTCTGTACCGCAACGGGTCGGTGCTGCCGTTGGGTCGTTATCCGAATTTGAGCGATGCCAACAAAGGGTATCTGACGGTGGGGTCGCACAGCGGCAAGACGCAGCTCACCAGTCAGCAGGGCTTGCCCGGCAACTGAACGGGGGGCGAGGTGGTGGTGCGGCCCGTGCAGTGGATTATGGACCGGGCACCCATCACCGGACAAAACGGCAACACGCTGTCAATCAATAACAACAGTAATTACACGCTGAGCGATGGCTACGGCTTTTTCATCCAGAATCACCCGGCCACCCTCGACCAGTCCGGCGAGTGGTATTACAATCCGGCCAACAAAACGATCCGGCTCTACGACAGTCAGAACGATCCCAACGGGCAGTCGATGACGGCGACGGCGTTCGGGGAGGGCGTAAACCTGACCAACTCGTCGTCCGTAACGGTCCGCAACCTTCAGATTACCCAGACGCTGACGGCGGGTCTAACTTAACATTCTCCGGTAACGACATCACTGCTTCGGATTTCAACGGTATCAACGTGTCGGGAGCGGCCAGCACGGTATTGGCGGAGAACAACCTGATCGAAGACAGTAACAACACCGGGTTCACCATCCAGCCTTACCAGAACTTCACCTTCCGGGGCAACACCATTCGGCGGGCTGGGGTGGTGCCGGGGCGGGGCCAGAGTGGCGACGGTGGCTACTCCGGGTTACAGTCACTGTGCACGGCCAACTCGCTAATCGAAAACAACACGCTCGATAACATCGGGTACAACGGCGTTACATTCGTTACCAACTCAGTCGTCCGAAACAATCAGATCAGCAATTTCTGCCAGACCAAGAGCGACGGGGGGGGGATTTACACCTGGAACGGCAACCGAACCAACCCCGGCGGGCTGCGTTTTCAGTCAAATATCATTTATAACGGAATCGGCGCTTCGGAGGGGACGCCGGGTGGAGCCTACGCGGGGGCCAACGGCATTTTCTTGGACGATTGCTCCCAGAACGTGGAACTGATCGGCAATACCACGTTTGGGTCGCGGGGAATGGGGATTTTCTTGCGGGGAGCCACCGGCATAACCATCCGGGACAACACGAGTTTCAACAACGGCGAAGAGCAGTTGAAACTCGCTTACAACAACACCTGCGCCCTGCGCAACAACACGATTCAGAACAATATCTTCTTTGGTAAGCACCCCGATCACGTGGTAGTCGCTTATGAGTCGAACGCAAATGATCTGGGCGAGTATGGTCTGTTTGACGGCAACTATTACGTGCGGCCCCTTGAAGACCAGTTTAAAATTCGTGCCGTTTACAACCCCGGATCGGGCCTGACTGGTGCCGACCTGACGCTGGCCGAGTGGCAGGCCCGCTGGGGCAAAGACCGGAACTCGTTCAACAGTCCTATCACCTACAAAACGCAGACCGTTGGTCAGACCGGAGCCACCCTGCTGAATCACGAATTTTCGGGCGACGTCAATGGCTGGAGCGTTTGGTCGCCCCACGGTAACGGACGGACCGCCTGGGACAACGCCAACCGGCTCGACGGCGGTTCGCTGCGGGTGTCGTTTGCATCGGCGTCTAACCAGAATAATTCATACCTGCTGGCCACGGTCAGCATTGGTGCCGTCACTAAAGGAAAGACGTACCAGCTTCTGCTTTTGTGATGGGCACCGGACGGCAGTTGTACGAAGCCACCTTTACGGTCAACGCCGATGAGTCGAACGCGATTCTTGTGATTCAGGTGCAGGAAGATAGTCAAACGGCCTGGTTCGACAACATTCGCCTGCGGGAAGCTACCCTGACGACGGTTAACCCGGACGACTATATCAAATTGGTTTATAACCCGACGTCCCAGGACAGAACGGAGTCGCTGAACGGCGTTTACCGGGACGCAAAAAACAGGGTATATGATCGACAGGTAACCGTACCTGCTTATTCATCGGTCGTGCTGATGAAGGAGATCGGTACAAGCACCCCGCCACCGGCTCCACCGCCACCGGCCCCGACGACGCTGCGTGATCCCGAAAATCCGGCCAACGCCGTGGCGGGTCTGGACTACCAGTACTACGAAGGAAGCTGGAGTGCGCTGCCCGATTTCAACGCCCTCACCCCGGCCAAAACCGGTACCACCAACGTGCCCACGCTGGCGGTGCGCAGTCGGGACGACAACTTCGGCATTCGCTACCGGGGCTACGTGAGCGTGCCTACCGACGGGGACTACACCTTCTACACTAGTTCGGACGACGGCAGCAAGCTGTTCATTGGCGACCGGGAAGTGGTCAACAACGACGGCAACCACGGCGATCAGGAGCGGTCGGGGGTGATCGGTCTGAAGGCGGGAGTCCACGCGCTGACGGTTGTTTACTACCAGGGTGGCGGTGGCCGTTCGCTGGGGGTGAGCTACAGCGGTCCGGGCGTGGGTAAGCAGACCATTCCCGACGCGGCACTACGGCGGGTGTCCACGGGTACGGTAACACCCGCGCCAGCAACACCATCACCATTGGGGGCGTACCGGCCACGATTGTTTCGGCCACGGCTACTCGCATTGTGGTCACCGTGCCCGCCGGTGCTGCCAACGGCCCGGTGGCGGTAACGACGGGTGGGCAGACGGTGCAGAGCCAGAGTGCATTCACTGTTTTTGTCGCTCCGATGAAACCCGTCGTGGAGGTCTCCGGCACAACGTTTGCCAACCAGACGTGGACCAGAGACAAGGTTTATCTGCTGAAGGGTATGGTTTATGTTCCGGCTCTTTACACCCTGACCATCGAACCCGGCACGGTCATCAAAGGCGGGGGACCTGAACTGGACTCGACCGGCAGGGGCATTGCCGGGTCGCTGATCATTGAACGGCGGGCCAAAATCATTGCTAAGGGCACGGCCACGCAGCCCATCGTATTCACGTCTGCCAAACTAATGGGTCAGCGCGGCTACGGCGACTGGGGCGGGGTGGTACTGGTGGGCAAATCATCCATAAACCAGGCTGGCACAACGCCCAATCCGGGCAACGTTCGCGGCACCATCGAGCGGTATGGCGAACCATTGGATAATTCCGGTACGCTGCAATACATACGCATCGAGTATGCCGGGGCCGCGCAGCCAAACGCGCCCGACAGTCGGCTTAGCGGATTATCCATGTACGGGGTCGGTAATGGTACTATCATCGATCACGTTCAGGTGTCATACAGCGGCAGCGACGCGTTTGCGTGGTTTGGCGGCACGGCAAACCTGAAAAACGTTGTTGCCTACTACAGCTTCGACGACGATTGGAGTATCGACTGGGGCTACGTGGGGAATGTTCAGTTTGGCGTAGCCGTGCGCAACCCGGAAGTTGCCGACCGGTCCGGGTCCAACGGAATCGAACTCGAAAATTTCGAGCCAGCCATAAATTCCGACGTGTCGCCGGTGGTGTTGATCAATGGTCTTGCGCAGAACACACCCGTTTTCACCAACATGAGCAGCTTTGCCTTTGGTACCACGCCCACCAGCACCGACAGCCCCAAAGGTACGGGTGCTTACCAGGCTGGTCTGTACCTGCGCCGGAACTCGGCCATTGCCATCTACAACTCGCTGTATTACGGCTACCCCGAAGGACTACGGCTGGATGCGGCAGGGACGGCGACGGGCACCATTGATTTGCGGGGTATCGTGCTGGCCAACGTGCTGGCCCCGGTCGTGGGCAAGGGTGCCATCACCACCGATCAGGCTACGGCCTATTTCACGGATGTTAACCGGAAAAATCAGGTTATTCCTACGTCGGACTTAGCGTCGTTACTGCTCAATAACTACAACAGCAGCCGCCCCAGCTTTTACCCCAGGCCGGTTCGCCCCTGCTGACGGGAGCCGTCACAGGCCCGGAGACGGGTGGTAAGCTGACCAATCCGTTTCTCACCCCCGCTACGTTTCGCGGGGCGTTCGGGACGGAAGACTGGACTGCGGGCTGGACGAACTTCAACCCCCAGAGCATAGATTACGACCGGTAGCCGTAAGCGATTACGCATCGTGCATCCGTAATCACCCATTCTTAGCGTGGGTAAACGCCCACCCCCGGCCAGCACACAGTGGCTCAGGGGTGGGCGTTTACCCATACCTCGCCGTCGCTGAAAATCTCTTTTTTCCAGATTGGCACGGTCTGTTTGACCGTGTCGATGATGTAGCGGCAGGCGTCGAAGGCGTCGGCACGGTGGGCGGTGGCAACACCAATCAGCACGGCCGCTTCGCCAATGTGCAGTGTGCCGGTACGATGGACGACGGTGCAGCGCAAAACGGGCCAGCGACGGCAGGCTTCGTCCACGATCTTCTGCATTTCGCTGAGTGCCATCCGGTCATACGCTTCGTAATCGAGCCGGTCAACGGGGCGGTCCTGCGTGTTGTTGCGTACGACGCCGAGAAAAACGTCAATGGCACCCGCCTGCTCAAACTGGAGGTACGCCAGGGCGGAGGCAACATCGATTGGGTCGGGGGTAAGGGCAACCATAAGATAGCAGGTGAGTTGGTCAGTCGGTGAGCTATTGAGTTGATGAGTCAGGCTGACTGATCGACTGATCCGGCTCACCAACCAATCGACCGAGCCACTGTTTCACCCACCGCTAACGGGCGGAATAATGGCGATTTCGTCGTTGTCGGCAAGGCGTTGATCCGCTTCGGCGTATTCGCCGTTGACGGCTACGAGCAGCGAGCGGATGCCGGTCAGGGCCGGGTAGCGCTGGTGCAGTTGACCGAGCAAATCGCCGACGCTGGCGTCTTTACTCACCGGCACCGTAACGGCAGACTGGCCGGTCAGGTCGCGGGCAATGCCGAAAAGCAGTACCGAAATAGTTGATTCCATAGTGGGAATGGTATGTATGCCTAAACCGATCAGCCAATGATTGGGTTCGGGATGGGCAATCGGGCAAACAAAAAATGCCACTGCTTGAGTGCAGTGGCATTTCGTATTGGTGCAAAGCTAAATTTTACTTCGAGTTGTCCAACTTGCGCTCGGCTCTCTTCATTTTCCGGTCGGCTTTGTCGAGACTGCGGTTTGTGCCGTCTTTGATGTCGGCCTTTGTATTCCGGGCTGCTCTCGACACTTTGCGGCCTGCCCGCTTCGTACCGTCTTTCACGTCGTCGGCCGTATTTTCGGCCGCGTTGGCAATCTTCCGGCGTGCCGGTTTGGTCTCACGACCAACTTTGTCAGCGGCAGCACCGACGGTCTTACCCGCCTGACGGGTTGTTTCCTTAACGTTCTCCTTCGTACTCTGGGCGAACGTCATGCCAACGGTGAAAACCAGCGCAGCCGCCAGTGCGATTACCTTTTTCATAGTAGTTGAGTGTTTGATGATCCCGGTGAGTAAAACAGGCAACGGGCCGAATTGTTTGTCGACGCTTCGTTGAGAATGTCCCGTTTACTTGTGCTTG
Organism: Spirosoma sp.; assembly: GCA_043737755.1. GTDB lineage: Bacteria > Bacteroidota > Bacteroidia > Cytophagales > Spirosomataceae > Spirosoma. The sequence goes on along the minus strand of JAYTAC010000558.1, from coordinate 2,494 downwards.
AATACTTTCACCTGATATACGTATTCCTGCATCCGCTTGATCTGCTGTTTGCGCGGCAAGCGGGCTAAGGTGTTTTTTCGGTTCAGTCGAATGGGCTGGCCCTTCAGCGAGTCGGTCGGAATACCGTCGATGGTCCGGAGCAGATAGTCTGTTTTTACCGCGAAACTAACGCCTTCGGAAGTTGTCTGTTTGCCGCTGATGATGCCGATCACATTTCCTTTTTCGTCTAACAGAGGCCCCCCCGAGTTGCCGGGATTCACGGTGATAGCCACCTGGTAAGCAATGGAGTCGCCCCGGTAGCCGGTGCCCGAGCTGAGATATCCCTCGCCGTAAACGATCTCCTCCCGTGGGTAGCCGAGGGTGAACACCCGCTCGCCGAGGTCCGACGTTCGGGCGTCGAAGCTGTAGGGCACCGGCGGCATGGACCGGAATGCAGTGTCGTCGCACAGTTGCAGAATTGCCAGATCGTGAACCTGATCAGCATGAACGATCCGGGCTTTGTATACCTCACCTTTGGCACTTTGGATGTAGACCGAATCGGCATCCCGAATGATGTGGTTGTTGGTCACGAAGTAGCCGTCGGGCGTGAGCATAAACCCCGAACCCGACACCTGCGCCGACGTGGAACTCATAGCCCGGCTGCGGCTGGTGATGTCGCTGATGAGCCGCTTCTGGGAGGACTTAACGGCCTGAATTTCCTTGCTCAACTGACTGTATTGCTGCTCCTGCTGCCGATGCCCCTGTTGGTAGGACCGATACAAAAAGATGGAGCTGAACGTGGTGACCACTGCCACCGACGCGGCAACGGCGAGCGTAGTGCGGTAGGTGCGCCAGAGCGAACGAATCTGACCGGACTGCTCCGCATCGGATTGATACTGACCTGCTTCCTCACGCACAGCGTCCATGTCGATTTGGCTCTGAACAGCCGTCAGCTTACGCCGAAAACGAATCCGCTCGCCATAAGCAACCAGGGCTTGATCAATAAGTCGATTCTCGTCTGCTTCCATTTGTGTAGTCTCCTGTCGGGACGGTGGTTCGTGTCTACCGACCCGAGGGCGCGGCATTATGCTTTGTATTCGGCAAAAAACAGTCGTTTCAGCCGCATCAGGCACTTGTACTTCTGCGTCTTGGCGTTGTCGGCATTGGTGTAGCCAAACTTCTGCGTAATATCCTGCATGCTCAGGTGCCGGATGTAAAAATCGTCCAGCAGTGTCCGGCAGGGTTCGCCAAGCCGGTTGAGCGAGTCGGCCATCAGCTCAAACTGACGGTCGCGTTCCTCGTGGTCGATCAAATCGTCGCTCATCTGTTCAACCGCATTCGAATCAGTTGCCGAGTGTTCGGTGTCGTTCACCATGAACCGGCTTTTGTGGGCTAACTGCTTGAGCCACAACCGACGGCCAACGGAGTAGACATACGTTTTGAGCTGGCAGTGTAACTCAAATGATCCGCCCCGTACTTTTTCGTACAGAACGATCAGTGCTTCCTGATAAACGTCTTTGGCTTCGTCCTCGCTGCCGTTGTTGCTGATTACGAAATGCAGTACCATCGGGAAATAACGACGGTACAACTGCGTCAGCGCATCATCGGAGCCGTTAGCCAAACCACTCAGCAATTCATCATCGGTCAACAGAGACCGCTTACTTTCCTTCATTCTGCTCGGTCGTTACTTAATACCAAAAATGTCACGGACGTAACCCAAAAGAAGTTAAAATTTACCGGGTTACCTTTTACCCTGTCGGGTATTAACAATGACATTGTTCCATTAATCTCACTTAAACAAAACATCCCTAAAACTATGAAAGCAATCACGAAAACTGCCTTCTTTTTCATGGCCATGATCGCCCTGACAACCGCTTGTTCGAAGAAAGCCGAAACAACCGAAACCACGACCGAAACCACCACCACGATGACGGATTCGTCGGCGATGATGACGGATTCAGCGTCGACAATGGCCACGGATTCGGCCTCGACCATGATGTCGGATAGCGCTAAGTAATTTCTGCTAAGGCACGACTGCCGGTAAAATTACCGACAACGCTATAAACGTATTGAAAGCCCCCCGATTAATCGGGGGGCTTTTTTGTGTCTCACCAGCGTGTGCACGACAGTTCATTTCGTTTTGTGCGGGTCATTAAACAGCAACGGCAATGCAAACACATTTGTATCCGGTCGGAATCATTAGTGTCCTTGAATGGATTTAGTCACTGACTGTTGTTGGCAATGCTCCGAACGTAGACCGAGAGAAAATAAAAACTGTTGGGCTATTTTTCCTGTTACCGAGTAATACTATGACTGTTGTTCTTTCAATTTCACTTAAACAAAAACACCCCAAAACTATGAAAGCAATCACGAAAACCGCCTTCTTTTTCATGGCTATGATCGCCCTGACAACCGCCTGTTCGAAAAAAGCTGAAAAAATGACTTCGGACGATACCAGTGCTCCCTCGGCAGACTCGTCCAACGCGTCGACCTCGACGACGATGGCTACCGATTC
>JAYTAC010000557.1:0-3274 GCA_043737755.1 Spirosoma sp. | reverse complement strand
GGTGTGTTTGAACGGATAGTCTTCGCTCATTGCTCGGTCGTGTCACCGGGGCGCAGTAGTTTCGGCACTACGGTTTCGCTTTCTGCTTTCACTTTCAGGGCTTCCAACTGCCGCTGTTCGGCTTCGGGGAGTTGCAGTTGCCAACCCATCGAAGCCGCCAACTGGTACATCATGTACTGAATCTGGTTGTTGGCAATTTTGGGCAGGTCGCTCTGCATGGCCCGTTCGTTCATGGCCTGCTTGGCCTCGTCCAAAATTTTGGTGTAGTCATCCCCGCTGAAATGATTGAGGTAGCCCGCCTGAATATCGTAGAACTTGTAATCGGTGTCGATGGAGAGCACTTCCGGTTCCGGGAAAGCTTCGATGATGAGCGTTTTTTCGCCGTTGTCGGGTGCCCGAAAGCGCACTTTGGCAAAATCAAACCCGACCAGCACCTTGGCTTTGGCAATGATCATCGCTTTTTTGGGATCGTTGAGCAGATACAGAATTTTCTTCTGATCCTGGTAGTTGTATATCTCCGAAAAATACCCCTCTGCCATCACGACCTTGAATACCTTCTCGATGCGTTCCAGCAAGATGACCGAGTCGTGCCGAACGCTGGTAAGCCCCGACCGTTTGCGCAGTGCATTGGCCACGGCAACACCCCCGCCCGCGCCGACGATGAGAAGAAGTACAGTCGTTAGAAAGTCCATTATGATTCCCGCACTAAGTTGACGCCCGTGACGAGGAAAATCATACCGACGATAAACGGGGCAGCAGCTTCTCCTTTCGATACGCTGAGACCCAGCACAGGTTTGCCGTCGGACAAAAAGGCGATCAGCGCAAACAGGATCACGACGACACCGAGGATGGTGAGCGATGCGCCGAAAAAGCGCCGAAAATTGGTTTTGTTTTCCATTGATTGACTTAAACAGGTTGTTCGTTTTGCAAAATGACCGGACCGGACGTCGTTAGTTCCGATAGCTGTTTCACGGCCGTCAGACCGCGTTTGTGGCCCTCAGCCACCAGAAACGGGAACGCATCAGCCAGCTTGTTGGAGATAATACCATCTAAAATAGCTTCGCGGACGAAGGTCTTGATCTCGCCCACTTCCTTCGAGGGCGGCAGACCAAACGTTTCCATAATCAACTCGCCCGTGATTACCGGCTGAAAGTTGCGCAGTTGATCCCGTGTTTCGAGGTCGTGCAGCTTACGTTCCACCCGGTCGAAATTGCGCAGGTGTTTCTGCACTTTCTCGTGATTTTTCGAGGTGATGTCGGCGCGGCAGAGGGCCATCAGCCCGTCGAGGTCGTCGCCCGCATCGACCAGCAACCGGCGCAGGGCCGAGTCGGTGATCTGCTCTTTGGTGAGGGCGATGGGCCGCAGGTGAAGCCGCACGAGTTTCTGCACAAAGCGCATGTGCTCGTTCTGGGGTAGTTTCATGGTCCTGAAAATGCCCGGCACCCAGCGCGACCCCATGTCTTCGTGCCCGTGAAAACTCCAGCCCACCCGCTGATCGAAGCGTTTGGTGGCGGGCTTGGCGATGTCGTGCAGCAGTGCCGCCCACCGCAGCCACAGTTCGTTTTCGACCAAAACAGGAGTCGACCCGGTACGGTTGGCCACGTTGTCGAGCACTTGCAGGGTATGGTAAAAATTGTCTTTGTGGCCCTTGCCTTCAATGGTTTCTACGCCCCTGAGCGCAATCAGTTCGGGGAAAATGCGCTCCAGCAATCCCGCATGGTACAGCAGTTTGAACCCGTAGGACGGTGTGGGCGACAGAACTATTTTGTTCAACTCGTCGGTCACGCGCTCCCGCGACACGATGCCGATGCGTTCGTTCATCCGCACGACGGCGTCGAAGGTGTCGGGTTCGATGTCGAAATTCAACTGCGACGCAAACCGGATGGCCCGCATCATCCGCAGGGGATCGTCGGAGAACGTAATGTCAGCGCCCAGCGGGGTGCGGATGGTTTTGCGTTTGAGGTCCTTCACTCCGTCGAACGGGTCGATCAACTCGCCGTAGGTTGTTGCCCGGTCTAAGCTGATGCCCATCGCGTTGATGGTGAAATCCCGGCGGTTCTGGTCATCTTCCAGCGTGCCGTCTTCCACGATGGGCTTGCGCGACTCGCTCCGGTACGATTCTTTGCGGGCACCCACGAACTCCACTTCCCACACCTGCCCTTCGTGCACAATTTTCAGCATGGCCGTGCCGAAGCTGGGGAACACCGCCACGTTGGTGTGTAAGGCCCGGCCAACGGCTTCGGCTAAGGCAATGCCACTGCCAACGCACACCACGTCGATGTCTTTTGAGGGGCGGCCCAGCACCAGATCGCGCACAAACCCACCGATGACGTAGGCCCGCACCCCGAGCGTTTGAGCTTCCCGGCTGATGCGGTCGAAAATGGGGTTTTTGTTTAAGGTATCCTCGAAATTCATACTTGTTTTCTGATAAACTTAATGCCCCCGTCGACGCCCAGCCACAAAATGCGCGGTCGGCGGAGCGTCCCCGGCAACGTGCCGAAGGGTTCGGCGAAGGCCCCCGTGACCGTTGGCGGCAGTGACAGCGACTCGAACGGAATCGTGAGCAGCCCGCGACTGAAACTGCCGATCAGCCGCTGAACGTCCGCGTTCAGTGAGCGCCTGACGGCAATTTCGCCCGCTTCGGTCGGCATGTCGGCGGCTTGTTTGCCATCCGTCCAGAGCCGCATCGACACGTTTTTACCGTGCTCGTAAACAACCGTCAGCGGATCCTCGGCAAACTCCACTAAGTCATAGGCTACGTCCGGGACTTTGGCAACGTACATGCCCAACTGATCGGTATTCATGATGACCAGCGTGGGCTGCAGCCCGGCGGGCATGGCCGGGCGCAGCGTCAGGAGCGTTTCGGCGGCTTTGTCGTGCGTGGGGTCGGCCGCGATGGACCAGCCCGTTTCGTCGGCAAGGGCAATAAGCTGGCCCTGCCGGAGTTGGTAGGCGATGTCGCGGATGCTGGGGATCATAATTAAATAACCCTCAAAATTACGGCAAGTTCAGCGAAAGAGTCCGGTCGGTAGAAATCGTGCGGTGATTTGGGCTGACGCTGTTCGGGCCAACGATCAGTTATACAGTCTTTTGATCACCTCCTGCTGGGTTCGCAGCGACTGTGCTCGGTCGGCAGGCTGGCTCAGGAGCGTGCCGGGGGGGTAAACACTGGTTTTGGCATAGCTTTCGGCGTAGAGTTCGACCCGCTGCCGGGCCAGCAGATTCCCCACCGCCGGGCGTTGCCGAAACTCGCGCAGAGCCAGCAAGTCGATGT
>JAYTAC010000556.1:0-1174 GCA_043737755.1 Spirosoma sp. | reverse complement strand
TCATTCAGGGAACGGTGGCGTCGATAGCTGCGGACGGCACTGCAACGCTGACATTCACCGCTACGGCTACGACCAGGGGCTACGTCCGAAACGCCGTTCAGATCTGGTCGGCCGACCAGCCCGACCCCGACTCGACACCGGGATCGCTGACGCCTGCTGCCAATAACCTCAATGGGGAAGACGATACGGCACTGATTGATTTTCGGACCGGCTCCTGAACGCGCGTATCAGAATTGATAAGGAATCCGGGAACTGGGATAGCTAATGCGCCAGTGATCCGGGTCTTCGTATTGATAGGCCCGATCGACCAGATTTAACAGCACGGCTTTGTCGTGACCGATATTCTGCACGCCATGGGCCACCTGTGGGGGCACTACAATCAGTTGCGGGCGCAGTTCACCCACCCTGAACTCATTCAACAGACCAAACGTAGGCGATTGAGGCCGAAGGTCACATAAAACGATCTTGACAGTGCCAACGCTGACAAAAAGCCGGTCGGTTGTTGTTTCATGAATGTGCCAGGCGGATAAACCAGCAGACTGCAACACCACCTGGAACACCTGATCGACCGATTGATCGTCCAGTTCCCAGTCGCGCCGGTACAGCTCGGTCACGTGACCATTATTTTTCAGGACGTGTTTGACTTCCCGCACAACTACGCCCTCAATTAACTGTAGGCCGTGGGCACTCCAGTCAGCCGTAATACTTTGTTTGTCCTTGATAAATCCGACCTCTTGTAGTTCGGCTTCTTTGTTTGGGAAAGATGTCATTTGAGTTAAAGTTTTGGCAAGCCACGGACTATTCGCAGAGATTGTAAAATATCCCCTTTCCTGGGGTACTTGAGCATCATTCGCCACTCGACCGTTACAACACCCCGGCGGACGAAGGGCTGTTTAAGTAAATTTTTAAAGCCTTGCCAGAGCATTGGCCATCCCCGGCTCTGCCATGCCAGTTTGGGCGCGAGCAGCACTTTGGTCAGAAGATCGGCCCGCCAGTTCGAATTCTGCGTAAGTTGTTGAAAGTAATGCCGATGTTCGACAGCCTGCCGATCCCGGTATGAGTTGACCCGGTTACCCGACGGAATATGCACGAACGTGAACCGGTTGGTCGGAACCATGCGCAAACCAGCCCGGAATGCCCGACGCAGAAAATCGTGCGATGGGTAGATCCAGAG
>JAYTAC010000555.1:0-1174 GCA_043737755.1 Spirosoma sp. | reverse complement strand
CGTTGCAGGTGAACTCGCCCGAGCCGGTCGCCAGGTCCGACACAACGGCCCCGCTGGGGTCCAGCACCCGGATATACAGTTCTTTCCCGCCCTGTTTCGCTAATCCGTTGGGGGCTAACCTGACCGATATCTTGACTTTGTCGACCTGCCGGGCTTTGTAGCTGCCGCCGTCGCGCTCTTTGCCACGGGCGTTCAGGGCGTTGGCCGTGACATTCTCGGCCCGCAGTGCGGCTGCGATGGTTACTTTTTCGGTCAGTTCCTGATTTTTGGTGGATACCGATACGACCGAGTCACTGAGCGTTTGCCGTTCGGCTTTCAGGCCGCTGTTCTCCTGCGACAAACTGTCGTTTCGCTGGGTCAGTAACCCGTTCTCCCCCCGAAGGCGGGCGATCTCCACGTTTTTTTGGGCGAGCAATGTTTGGTAATTGCGAATTTACCGGTCGTACTTCCGGCTGTCGAAGGAAGTGACGTTACGCAGTTCACGTTTGTCGACCTCCACTTGCTGGCGGACTTTCATCAGCGAATCGACGTTGCCGCCGAGCCGCTGAATTTCGGCAATTTTGGCGTCTAACTGCGCCGAAACCGAGTCGAGCCGGGTTTTTACGCTCAGCACTTCCTCCGTTCGGGCGGCAATGGTTGCGTCTTTGGTCTTGTTGTCCTGCCGTTCCTGATACCAGAAATACAGCAGCAACACGTTGAGCAGGGCCAGGACAATCAGCGCAGCCAGCAGGTAGCTGCGGCTGTTGTTTCGGGTCTGGGGTCGGGGTTCCATCGGCGTCATGTGTTGGGCAAGGGGTTAGGAATCGAATCTACGATCAAAACTAAAGCATTTACCAGTTTATTGCGCCAACTGAGCGGTTTTGACGGTTTGTAACACTCCAATGGGAGATCGCGGATGGGGTGTGGCCGCTGTTTTGCGCATCGGCCGCGAACGGTGGATACTGTGTCGCTGTTGTTTACGTATGATTGCAGACACCATTCATCAGTTCGATACTGAATTGCAGGGCCGGGCGAGACTCGTCGCCGTTACCAAAACAAAGCCCGTTTCTATGTTGCAGGAGGCTTATGACGCGGGTGCCCGGCTGTTTGGCGAGAACAAGGTGCAAGAAATGACCGACAAACACCCGCAACTGCCCCCCGATGTTCAGTGGCACCTGATTGGGCACCTGCAAAC
>JAYTAC010000554.1:0-1175 GCA_043737755.1 Spirosoma sp. | reverse complement strand
ACTGCCAACGCCGGACATGGCGCATTATTTATCGCTGATTAACGCATGAAGGTTCCGTTTATACTATTTATTATTCTCATAATCAGTAAGTTATGCGCGGCCCAAACCCTGTCGGGAACTGTTCGGGACAACCGGACCAATCGCCCGATGCCGGGCGTGTCGGTGCGGCTGCTGACCACCACGCGGGGTGTGGTGACCGACGGGCGGGGCTGCTTTGTTGTTCGTAATCTGTCGAGAGGAAAATATACCGTGCAGGTCAGTTCGGTGGGGTATGGCTTCACCGATGAGGTAGTCAGCATGGACGGACAATCGGATACGCGCCGGGACATTCGTTTGCAGTCTACCGCCGTGCAGCTCAATCAGCAGACCGTTACGACCACGCAGCGCACCGAAACGCCCGACTTTATGCGGCCCGAAGTAACGACTGTGCTGACCGCCCGCGACCTGCGTCAGCGGTCGTCCCGGACCGTTCCCGAAGCCCTGTTTGGCGCAACGGGGGTGTTTCTGCAAAAGACCAATCACGGGGGCGGTTCGCCCTTCGTGCGGGGGTTGACCGGTCAGCAAACGCTGCTGTTGGTGGACGGCATCCGGCTCAACAACGCCACGTTTCGCTCCGGCCCGAACCAATATCTCAACACCATCGAGCCGCAGAGCGTCGGGCAGATCGAGATCGTTCGGGGTGGCGGTTCAGTAGGGTACGGCTCCGATGCTATCGGGGGTGTGGTGAACGTGCTGACTAAAATCCCTCAATTTTCGGATCAGGCGGGCTTTACGGGCAGTGTCTTCACCAAAGCGATGACGCAGGGGATGGAATACAGCGGCCGGGCCGAAGCCGGATTGTCCTCGGTCAACGTCGCCGTCGTGGGGGCGTTGGCCTACCGAAAATTCGGCGATTTGATGGCCGGGCGCGGGCTGGGTCGCCAAACGCCAACGGGATACGACCAACTGTCGGGCGACGTTAAAGCCCGATTCCGGCTGTCGGATCGCTTCGTAGCGACGGTGGCCTACCAGAATCTGCGGCAGGACAGTGTGCCAGTGTACCACAAAATCAGGTTAGAAAACTTCGCCTACAATCAGTTCAACCCGCAACGGCGGCAACTCGCCTACGCCCGGCTGGAAGGGTTTTACGACCGGCAGTTCCTCAAATCAGTGCAGCTAACGACCTCGTGGCAACG
>JAYTAC010000553.1:0-1179 GCA_043737755.1 Spirosoma sp. | reverse complement strand
CCCGGATGCCCATCTGAATCTCCATGCCCAAACACAGGATGCACTTTGCTTAGGTTATTGGCAGTCGGAGGATTATTTCAGGTCGGCAGCCGACGCGTTGCGGCAGCAATTGGTTTTTCGGCAACGTCCTTCCGATGCAACCCTGACTGTTGCCGATGCCATTCTGTCTTATCCTGACGCCACGTTCGTTCACGTCCGCCGGGGCGATTACGTAGCCAATGCCATTGCCAATCAGCACCACGGCGTTTGTGGCATCGACTATTACCGTCGGTCGGTTGAACACCTGCACCAACGGGTGGCCGACACGCATTTCTTTGTGTTTTCGGACGATCAGGATTGGGTGAAACGCGAGCTGGGTTCGTTGCTTCAGCCCGCCACGTTCGTCGGGCACAACATGGGAGCCGATTGGCAGGATATGTACCTGATGAGTTTATGCCGTCACGCCATCGTCGCCAACAGTTCGTTTAGCTGGTGGGGAGCCTGGCTCAATCCCGAACCAAACCGTATTGTCATCGCCCCTAAAAACTGGTTTGCTGTCGACAAATCGGCGCATCCGCCCATCGTTCCACCGAACTGGATTACGCTATAAATCAATTAACTACTTCTATGATTCGTCAGCTATTGACCCCGTATTGGCATAAATTTCATGACCTAATGATGGCGGGTCGCCGGAAGAAATTCTACGCTGCCCTCATCAGGCCGGGCGATCTGTGTTTCGATGTGGGGGCCAACGCGGGCAACCGAACGGCCATATTCCTCGGTCTCGACGCCCGCGTGGTGGCCGTGGAGCCACAGCCCGCCTGCGTCACCAACCTGACGCGCCGATTTGGCGACCGAATTACGATTGTGCCGAAGGGATTGGGAGCGGAGGCCGGTCAATTGCCGATGCACATCAGCAATGCCAGCACATTGTCGAGTTTTTCCAAAGAATGGGTCGATACCATGCAGCAGGAGCGTTTTTCGCAGTACGCTTGGAACGAGACGATTACGGTGCCCATCACCACACTCGATCACCTGATTGCGACCCACGGCACTCCTTCCTTCTGTAAAATCGACGTGGAGGGGTTCGAGTTGCAGGTGCTACGGGGGCTGACGCAGCCGATCCCGATGCTCTCGTTTGAGTATGCCGTCCCGGAAGCCCAAGCAAACCTGCTGGCGGCTATCGAGTTGCTCGGCTCA
>JAYTAC010000552.1:0-3290 GCA_043737755.1 Spirosoma sp. | reverse complement strand
CCGTGTTGACTACAACCCCAAAAATACGGGTAAAACAGGTTGCCGGGGTGGAATTCTGTAAATCTGTAATGTCAATAGGATAACTATCCGATAAAAATCCGGTTCTCTACGAACACGGTCGTTCAGCACCCGTCCGGGCGGCAGCCGCTTCCGGTGCCGGGCCGCTCAGAACCGACCATCACGTAAGCAAGCCCCAATGCATGGCTAAAGCCAAATCGAATATCCAGGAACAGATCAATGGACTTGTTGATTATCTGCGCACACACCGGGAAACGATGCTCAACAAGTGGCGCACGGTATGCACCGAAGACATTAGCCTGGGCAGTAAAATAAGTTTTTCCCGCGAGGAGTTCAACGATCAGGGTCCCGTTTTGCTCAACATTCTGAATCAGCGGCTGCGGGGTGAGCCGGAAGAATCGAGTCCCGTTGACCGGGCCAGTGAGCACGGTCTCCACCGCTGGCAACGCGGCTACACCCTGCCCGAACTGCTTGCGGAACTGGAATACCTGTACTGGATTCTGTTGGACGACATCAAAAACTACCAGCTCACGTATGTCGAACTCAGCGTCGACGTGGTCGACGAAGTGCATCGGCAGGTGTTCAAACTCTTCGGAGAAGCCACGCGGGGGAGTGTGCTCTACTTCGATCATCTCCGGCAAACCAACGCGGCCAAACAAGCCAGCAGTATGCAGCGAGCCCTCGATCAGCTTCAGGAACTGGGCGAACAGCGCAACGAATACCTGCGTCAGCATTCGCACGATCTGCGCTCTAATTTCGGGGTGATCCTGGGGGCGGCCACGCTGCTGGAGATGCCCAATACCGACAAACAACGCGCCGAATTAGTGACGATGCTCAACCGGAACCTCACCTCCATCCGCGATATGCTGTTGCAGCTAACGGATTTCGCCCGGATCGAGGCCGGTCAGGAAACAGTCGATATCAAGCCGTTCGATGCGGCCCTGCTGCTTCAGGAGACGGTAGAGACCGGTCAGTCACTCGCGCAGGAGCGCAAACTAATCCTGAAGGGCGAAGGACCGGGAACGCTGCCGGTTACCGGAGACGCGGTTAAGGTGCAACGAATCCTGCAAAACCTGCTCTTCAACGCCCTCAAGTACACCAAATCAGGCGGAGTATACGTATCGTGGGCGCAGGAAAACGAAACCCGCTGGATTTTGAGCGTTCAGGATACGGGGCCGGGCTTCCCGGCTGATACCCCCACGGGTTTGTTGGCCGAGCAACTAAAACCACTCAGCCAGCCCAGCAGTACCCATCAGGCGGGCGGGCGGTCGGAGTACCCCCGAGACAACTCTCCTTCAACCGAAGTTCTTAAAAAACCGGCGGTTTCTCAAATGAAAGAAAGTGAAGGATTGGGCCTGTTCATCGTTAAAAAACTGTGCGACCTGTTGAAAGCCAGTATGGAGATCGAGAGTGCGGTGAACCAGGGCACATTGGTCCGCATTCGGTTTCTGAGCGGTCAACTCTCAACAGATCGTCCGGCTGTAGCCGCCGAGTGGAATCGGCTTGCCTGAGGAAGCCCCGCCCCGGCTGACGAATCAACCGAAGCGGGGTCAAAACGTGTTCAGGCGAAGCATGCCCGTGGTAAGAACAACTGATGTGCGGGCCGCTGCGATTGCCTTTCTCACGATTGTAATCGCTCTTGACCATCAGGCCATCGCAAAGCCCATCAGCTTCTGGTCGGACGGATGACGGTATGCCATAACGATTTGCTCCTTTGGTACGCCTTTTTCCATCAACAGAATGGGTAATCCTTCGGCTGTCCCGTCGCGCTGAACCCACAATTTGCCGTCAATAATATCAATGTGAGCCAGTGGACCGTAAATGCGGTCATCGTTACTCCACCCGGCAAACACCACGATGTAACGGTCTTTGTCGGCGTCAAAAACCGTTTCGAGTTCGATTTTTCCGTACGAAATCGGGACGACGGTTTGTTCGATTAAAACGTCGCGTATAATCTGGCGATAGGTGTCTATTCGATTCATTGCTCAGTCTGTTGATTTGCCGGGTTGAAAATAAGCAGGCGCACTGACAATTCGTCAAAGAATGTGTTCAGTTGTTCTTCACGAATCAACTTCCAGGCTACTGTGCTGAGGGCTAAGTACAACGGTGGTACGTCAATCCGTCTGGCTAAAGCCGGGCGATACAGAGTGTACTGTCCAACCGCTCCATACATATCATCGAGGAGCGACGCACCCACAAAACTTTTTATCTCAACGGCAATCTCACGGCCATCCCGCGAAGCCGTCAAAACGTTCTTTGCGCCGAGGTCAATGTAAGCTAACCGGCGACTAATTGCGACCCGCAGAGGGTCATCTGTGATTTGCCACCCGGCTGCAACGAGAGCGGTTTTAACGGTTTCGTGATAAATATCTTTCGCCATTCCGCAAGTTACCCATTCCGATAATGCCCCCGCCTGCGTATGACAACCGTTGCGAAACGGTCAGTGATTCCAGCGCAGACCGGCGGTGCTGAACTCGATTTTCTGAACGCGCTGACCGGGAAACTCAACTTGTATGGACACCGTCCGGGCGGTCCTGATTCGCTCCACAAACCCGTCGGCTTCGTCAAAGAAAACGATATTCGCCCGGCCGTTTGCTGCCGCCGACAGCGAATACGTGACCGGCGGTTTCCCGTCGAAACGAACGCGGGCAGTCCCCCCCTGAAAACTCCGGTTAAACTGCCCGTTCGACACCTCCACGTATATGTTCGTGCCCGTGTTTCCCGTCCGTATCGTCAGCGTAGCGGTTGACCCGCCCGTGTACGGATACGCAAACCGGAGCTTATTGGCGGCCGTGAGTGAGCCTTTGTAAACCGGCCCGCCCGACCCGTCGACTGTTTTTTCGTACTGCCAGATTGCCTGGGCCAGAACGCGGTCGGTTGGTTGAGACGGGTTGGCACGGAGCGAATCCGGGCGGGCCATTACCGATGTAGAAACGGTATCCGCGCGGACTGTAGCGGTTCCCTTCTCCCGTTTCGAGCAACTGATAATGACCAGCAGACTACCCGCAAAAACGACAAACTTCATAGGTCACAGGTTACTCAGTCACTTACATATTCCGCCGGTACTGCCCGCCCACGGCGTAGAGGGCGTTGCTCAACTGCCCCAGCGAACACACTTTGGCCGCTTCCATCAGGCTCCCGAAGATGTTTTTGCCCGCCAGAGCGGTGGTTTGCAGGTTGGCAAGGGCAATTTCGGCTGCGTCCCGGTTGCGGTCTTGAAACAGGCGGCAATTATCGACCTGAGCACGCTTTTCTGCGTCGGTTGAGCGGAT
>JAYTAC010000551.1:0-3290 GCA_043737755.1 Spirosoma sp. | reverse complement strand
AAAAAGCCAGTTTCGAGTGAACAAAACTGGCTTTTCCGGTGAATGTGTTTCTACGGTTTGGGTGGCTTTCGGGCCGTCGGCCGGGTGGTCGGGACGGGGCGGTGCGTTTCTTTGGTGACGGTCCAGCCGGGGAGTTTGCGGGCTAACTCATACACGCCCTCGTCTTCGTTCACTTCCACCAGCAGCGTTTTCCAGCTGGCGTCGAGCAGGTGCGTTTTCGCCCGAATCAGCCGCATGTCGTCGGCGGGCAGCGGTGGGTTGCCGTTAAAATTCAGTATATACCGGTCCTGAGCCATAGCCTTGATTGTCATTGAGTTGCGCGAAACGTTTGCATAGGTAGCCAACACTCGTCAGACAAACAACAGGCCGGTGCCCTCAAAAGTTGGCCCGAATCCCATCGGCTTCACCTTCGTGGCCAAAAACCGGACCATCGCTTCGGCGCGGGCTGCGTTGCGGGGCATGGCCAAAATGTCTGCTTCGGCCGATAGCAGCCGGGCTGCTGCACCCACGGCCATCGGACAGGCCATCGACGTGCCGCTGAAGGGCGAATAACCACCCGGCACCGACGACACAATACCCACGCCGGGGGCAATGAAATCGACGTCGGGACCGATGTTAGAAAAAGCTGCTACGAAGTTCTTTTTGTCGGTTCCGAACGGGGCCGCCGTGTTGGGCGCGTCGGTGGTGTTGGCCGGAAATGTGCCTTTGCGCCCCATCGCTCCTACCGCTAATGAGAGCGAAAACGAAGCGGGGAAACTGACCGGCTCCCGGCCGTCGTTACCCGTTGCCACGAAGCAGATGGTGCCGTTATCATGGGCGAAACTGATGGCGTCTTCGGTGGCGTCGTCGGTGGGGCCACCGCCCAGACTCATGTTGATGAGGTCGCAGCCGTCGGCCACGGCTTGTTCGATGGCTTTGATGATGGCGAAATTCGATGCGCCCCGAGCTGGATTGCCCTCGCTGCGCCTGCCAAATACCCGGTAGGCATACAAATCGACACCCGGCGCGACCCCGCGAACGCCCGTTGGTGCGCTGCCCCGAGCGGCCACAATGCCCGATACGTGGGTGCCGTGCTCATCGACGTCGGCAAAGTCGGTCGGGTCGTCGCCGGTAACGGTGCAGGCTCCGCCCGCCAGCGTCAGGTCGGGGTGCGGTCCGGCACCGGTGTCGATCACGCCCACGGTCACGCCCCGCCCCGCCAATTCGTTGCCGGATGCCGGTGGGTAAAAAAACTGTTTCGCATCCCGATAATCGAGTTTAACGGGCTGGATGTTGAATCGGTCATCGTTGGTCAGCGTCAGATTCTGTCGCCAGAAACTCCAGTAACCAACGCGGGGATACACAAAGAACTGATCGAGAATCCGGCTACCCACGTTTTTGAACCGCACTACGCCCTGCGCATCGGCAGTGGCCTGTTCGCCCTCGCGCTCGTCAAAATTCGTGAACGCTATGACCATTGCCCCGGCAACGGGTTTGCTAGTTTTGGCTTCGGCCAGCCGGATACGGACCCCCGTACGGGCCTGCCCGATCAGCCGGTTGGGTTTGCTGCGGACTTCGTGCTGCCACCGCTGGGGATAGTAAAACACCTCCGGCACAATGCGCATCCCCGGCAGTTGTGCCCGCAGGTCGGGCAGGTCCGACTCGAGAATGTGGACGAGTTTGGCCCCGCCCCGCCCGGTGGTGTCGAGAACGATGGACCGGTCGGCCAAATCACTGTCGAATACGTCGTCTAAGCGGACGTTGGTTTTCAGGCGGGCAAACGTTTTCTGCGTGATCGAATTGGGGTAATTGTCCGGGAAACGAATTCCCAGTTTGGGCAGGATGATGTAGTTATGATAAACGGGTCGGGGCATGGTTGCGGGCAGTTAGCGAG
The DNA here is from genome assembly GCA_043737755.1 of Spirosoma sp. Classification (GTDB taxonomy): domain Bacteria; phylum Bacteroidota; class Bacteroidia; order Cytophagales; family Spirosomataceae; genus Spirosoma. The sequence goes on along the minus strand of JAYTAC010000551.1, from coordinate 1,417 downwards.
AAAGAGACGGGTCGGTGATTGGTTGGCACAAGTAACGAAATTAACCGCCGAATTGGGTACGGATCGGCTATGCTGTTTCTGAAGCAGCCCGGTGCGAAACCGTTACGAACAAAAAAACCGGACCAATCTGATTGATTGGTCCGGTGCGCAGTTGAGGAAGCGCGGCCGGGACTGTTTACTGGTTGGCAGCAATGAATCCGGTCCGAATGATCCGGCTGAGGGCGGTAGGTTGGTTAGTTTTGAGCGTAATCGTCTGGCGGGTCGTTTCCACGCCGTTCGTGATGGTGAGCAGATAGTCCCCGTCGGCCAGATCGTCCATGTTCAGGCGGGTGCGGAAAGCGGCTTCTTTTTTGCCGAGACGCTGGTTGTAAAGAACGTCGCCGGTCGAACTTCTGAACTGGATGTCAACTGGTCCGCCCGCCTGCTTGTCGAGCGCGATGTTAAGTTTACCCGTTACCGACGCGTAGATGCCGGTTTTGAACGGGGCCACCGTTGGCCGACCAGGTTTGGCTTCGCTGATCGAGCCAGCGGCAACACTAAACGACAGGGCAATGAGCAGGGGTTTGATGCCGGTTTTCATGATTTTTGAGATTTGTTTGAGTTGATTCGTTCCGCCGGGATATTCCCGGTTGGTGAAACAAAGATATAGGCCAAGGATGGTACTGTGTATTACAAACTACCGGAATGGCTGAGCGACTTGATGAACGGCCCGAAATCGGGGACGATTGAGGGAACGGGATGCCGCCGTTGCGGTTTCCGATGAATAATCAATAACGTTTGTAGTAGAAACAGCCACCCATTCCTCTCCGCCAATGCCATCACGTCAACCCATTATGTACCGCGCACCGTCGGTATTTGCGCCGTTCGGCATCATTGCTGCCGAGAGCACCCGGCACGGGGGCGTCAGTTCGGCTCCCTTCGCGTCGCTCAACCTCGGTATCAACACCGACGATGACCCAGTGAACGTCGATGAGAACCGCCGACGATTCGTTCAGGGCATCGGGGCCGACGGGTTTGGATTCGCTTCGTCGCACCAGGTTCATGGCACCGACGTCTTACGCGTCACCGACGCCGGGCGATTCACCGGCTACGACGCCCTCATCACCAACCGGCCGGGGCTGTTACTCGGCGTGACCGTTGCCGACTGCGTTCCCATCCTGATTTATGACCACGCGCACCGGGCCGTTGCGGCTATTCACGCGGGCTGGCGCGGCACCGTCGGCGGCATCGTCACCCAAACGCTATTGGCCATGCACCAGCAGTTCGGCACGGTGGGGGCGCAGTGTTACGCCTACGTCGGGACGTGCATCGACGAAACGACGTTTGCGGTGGGCGAGGAAGTTGCGGAGCAGTTCGATCCGGCGTTCGTTCGGGTCGATGCGCACAGTGGCCGAACCTGCGCCGATCTGAAAGGGGC
>JAYTAC010000550.1:0-3291 GCA_043737755.1 Spirosoma sp. | reverse complement strand
GGAGTTCGCCCACACCCTTCATGGCATCCACGGCGTTTTTGCAGACGTTCTCGATCACCCACTCGAACAGCAGTTTGTTCATCTTAACCAACTGGTTAGCCGGTAATTGATTGGTCACGCTCATCTTGACTTTGGTCGAAATACGTTTTGACAGATACCCGGTAAACTGCTGTACTACCTCGTTCAGGTTTTCATCCTTGAGCGTGGGCACCGAGCCAATACTCGAAAAACGGGCCGTGATGGTTTCCAATCGTTGCACATCCTTCTCGATTTCGTCGGTAATGGACCCGTCGTACTGAGCCGGGTCGGAGCGCATGTACTCGACCCAGGCCATCAGCGACGACATTGGCGTTCCGAGCTGGTGCGCGGTTTCTTTAGCTAACCCAACCCACACGCGGTTTTGCTCGGCCCGGCGCGACGAACTGAACGCCAAATAAGCCAGTACACCCAATGCTGTCAGAATAGCGAGCAGCGCGTAGGGAAAATACGTCAACTGCCGCAGCAAACTCGAGTTGTTGTAATAAACCAATCCCCGCACACCGCTACCCATCTCAACCACAACGGGCATGTGATTCTCACGCATTTCGTCGCGTTTCCGGCGATAAAACTGCTGTATTTCGGCATCGGTCAGATCGGGTGCGACGGGGATGTTGCGTGCCATCGAAATATCCCCGTCCGGGTTGACGTAAATAGCCGGAATGGTGCTGTTAGCCTGCAAAATCTCACTCGTCACGAAATTCAGATCGCCGGAGTCCGCGTGGCTGGTGTCGGCTAAGTAAGCGATACTCTTCGCGTAGAGTTGAACGTACTGCTCTTCCCGCGCTTCTAATTTGGTAATCAGTCGTTTCGTGTACAGCAGCGACCCCGTTCCAACCAGCAGCAGGTTCAGAGCCACAATGATTTTCAGAATGTTGTTCTGATTATAAATATCAAACGACTTCAGCATAGTATCTCGTTGCCCCCGGCGGCTGCTTTGCCAACCAACGGGTCAATTCGGAAGAATCTCCGCAGTGCAAAAACGCCCTGTTCGCCTTGAATGCACTCCGGTAATCGGGCTGCCGGGTCCGGCGGACGTGTTCTGCAAGTAAACGAAAAAACGCCGTTGATGGTGCAAATCAGAACGTCCCGCCACGGCTCTGTGTTGTATCCGTAAATAGGACTGTAGCAAGAAAAGTAGCTCTTATTTGGACGCATTCCAAATAATAAACCTGTTTTGACTGCTTGTTCTCATGTCCGGGATTGTGCCGTATTTTTGTACTTGCTGAACAGCCTTTAGCGCGTTTTACTCAAGATGTTAGACACCTTCACATCAATTAGTTTATCCCACAAAACGGCTCCTCTTCGGGTGCGCGAACTAATTGCACTCAACGAAGATGAGGCCAAGCGGTTAATGCTCCGCCTGCGCGACTTTTTCGGGCTGACGGATTTGCTCGTTGTCTCTACCTGCAACCGCACCGAAGTGTACTACGCCACCGAACCGACCGCAGCCGCCACGGACCTCAATGCGAACATCGCCCGGTTGCTGCTCATTGAAAAGGGTTTGACCGACACGGATACTTACCTGCCTTATTTCCAGTTTTTCGATACTCACAACGCGGCCGTCCGGCACCTGTTTGAGGTGTGCGTTGGTTTGCACTCGCAGGTGGTGGGCGACATGCAGATTCCCAATCAGGTGAAGCAGGCCTATCAGTGGTCGGCGGACCTGGATATGGCCGGGCCGTTTCTGCACCGGCTGATGCACACGATCTTCTTTACCAACAAACGGGTTGCTCAGGAGACGTCGTTTCGCGACGGAGCGGCCTCGGTGTCGTACGCAGCCGTGGCCCTGATCGAAGAATTGGTTGGTGACCAGCCCAATCCCAACGTGCTGGTTATTGGTCTCGGCGAAATTGGGACTGATGTCTGTAAAAACCTACAGTCGCGCAAACTCAGCAATATCACGCTCTGTAACCGCACCCAGGCCAAGACCGAAGCCCTTGCTCATAAATACGGCTTTCGCGTGGCCGACTTTGCCAACCTGACCGACGAAATCAGCCGGGCCGACGTGATCATCTCGTCCGTCACCCGCGACGAACCACTGATTACGCCCGAACTACTCCAGACGCTCAACGTACTGACCTACAAATATTTTATCGACCTGTCGGTACCCCGCAGCGTTGATGCGGCCGTTGAGCAGATTCCGGGCGTTCTCGTCTACAATATCGACCACATCCGCAACCGGGCCGACGAAGCTTTGAATCAGCGACTATCGGCCATTCCGCAGGTCGAAGCTATTGTGACGCAGGCCGTGGCCGAATTCAGTGACTGGTCGAAGGAGATGATCGTCTCGCCCACGATCAACAAGCTGAAAAATGCGCTGGAGCAGATCAGGAAAGATGAGATTGCCCGGCACCTCAAACACCTGACGCCCGACGAATCGGATAAGGTGGACCGAATCACGCGGGGCATCATGCAGAAGATCATTAAGCTACCCGTTCTGCAACTCAAAGCCGCCTGCAAGCGGGGCGAGGCCGCAACACTCATCGACGTACTGAACGATTTGTTCGATCTGGAAAACCAGACCACCGACGAGCCTAATTCTGCGCACTGATTGGGCGTGTAACTAACCAAAAAGGCCCGGACCAGCAATGGTCCGGGCCTTTCGCGTTGGGGTAAGCTACACTCAATCTTTCAGGCTGCTCAGATACGTCTTGTTGCCGTTTTTGTTGATGTAATACTTGCCACCGCGTGGTCCGGTCATTACCTTCTCGTCGTTGGGGCCTTTCATCGACTGGTCAACGGGGGCCTTGTAGTCGGCAGGGCTGGCTTTTTCTTCTCTCATCGCGGGCCGGGACATTCTTGCCATCTTCGTACCGTCGTCCGATTTCGCCATTTTCATGTCGGCCTTCGCCATTTTCTTATCGGCTTTGGCTTCTTTCATCGCCGTTTTGTCGCCGGTTTCCTTGGCGGCTTTCTTATCGGCTTTGGCTTCCTTCATGTTGGCCTTCGCTTCTTTGGCGTCCATCTTCTCGGCCGGACTCATGTCGGCCTTCGCCATTTTTTTGTCGGCTTTGGCGGCTTTTTTCTCGGCTTTAGCCGTTTTCGCGGCAGTATCGTCACCGGCATCTTTAGCCGCTTTCTTGTCGGCCTTTGCCATTTTCTTTTCAGCCTGAGCTTTTTCCTTTTTCGGCTTGTCAGTTTGGGCGGTGCTGTTGACGGCAATCAACAGGCTAAGCACCAAACTAAGCGCAGCAAGTGTTTTTTTCATGGGTATGTACTGTTTAGGATGAGCAACTGCATTCGGTGCAATCG
>JAYTAC010000549.1:0-3291 GCA_043737755.1 Spirosoma sp. | reverse complement strand
ACGGCATCCGGATTACAAACTCCGCTGGCGGTGCTGGCATTAGCCGGTATCCTGATCGGAAACCTGTCGGCTCTGCGCCAAACCGACGCCAAACGGCTACTGGCCTACTCCACCATTGCCCACGCGGGTTTTCTACTGGTGGGCGTGGCAGCACTGAGCGAAGCCGGTTTTGAAGCCGTGCTGTTTTACGCCGGAACGTACCTGTTCATGTCGCTGGCGGCTTTTTTTCTGATTGATCTGCTCGCCCGAAGTCAAAGTAGTACGTTGATTATCAGTGAGTTTGCCGGACTGGGACCGAAGCAGCCGCTACTGTCGGTGGCTTTGACCATTATCATGCTTGCGCTGACGGGCCTGCCGCCAACGGTTGGTTTCACGGCTAAACTGCTGTCGTTTTCGGCTTTGTACGGGGCGTATCAGCGGAGTGCCGACCCGTGGCTGCTGGCCCTGTTCGTGCTGGGGCTACTCAACGCGCTGATTTCGTTGGTGTACTACCTGAAAATTCCGTTTCTGCTCTTCTTCCGTCCGACTCCGGTGCGGGCTGAACCGTTGGCTGAGGTTAGATTACCGGCGGCTGCGGTCTGGCTGTCGGTGGGTTTGGTCGTGCCCGTGGTTGGGTTGTTTCTGAAGCCGGACTGGTTGCTAAGCCTGATTGCTGGCTGGTGATATCCGTCTGCCAATCCGGTGCGTCGGTGCCGGAAACGACCCCGGTTTTCGTTTCTTTGCACGAAAATTGAAATCAAACCGCTTATGAGTCCGGTCCTCGACATGACCCTTGACGAACTGTTCGATCAGTTCGATACCCTCCGCGTTCTGATTATCGGCGACGTCATGCTCGATTCCTACGTTTGGGGACGGGTGGAGCGCATTTCGCCCGAAGCACCCGTTCCCATCGTTACCGTCGACCGGCGCGAAGTCCGGCTGGGCGGAGCGGGAAACGTGCTGCTTAACGTGCAGGCACTGGGGGCCGAAGCCATCATTTGTTCCATCATCGGCACCGACGGTCCCGGCGATCAACTGAAGCAGGAACTGCACGACCGGGGCCTGAACTGCGACGGACTGATCCGCAGCAGTGACCGCATCACGACCATCAAAGAGCGCATTATTGCCAGTTCACAGCAGATTGTGCGGGTCGATACCGAGACCGATAAATACATCACGGCCGACGAACGGAATCAGCTCGTGGCCAAAGCCAAAGAGTTGATTCCAACCTGCCACGTCGTTATTTTCGAGGATTACGACAAGGGTGTTCTGAGCAAAGAAGCCATTGCCGAGATCACCGACTTCGCCAACACCCGGCACGTGCCAACGGTGGTGGACCCCAAAAAACGCAACTTTCTGTCGTATCAGAACACGACCCTGTTCAAACCCAATTTGAAGGAACTTCGCGAAGGGCTGAAACTCGATTTTGAGGTGGACGACGCCGACGAATTTCAGGCCGCTGTCGATCAGTTAAAAGCGCGATTAAACCTGAAAGGTGCTCTGATTACGCTCTCGGAGCGGGGCGTGTTCATCGACTACAACGGCGAAAAACTGAACCTGCCCGCCCACATCCGCCAAATTGCCGACGTATCGGGCGCGGGCGACACCGTCATCAGCATTGCCGCCTGCTGCGTAGCACTCCGGCAGTCGCCCGCCGTCATCGCCGGGCTGTCAAACCTCGGCGGGGGATTGGTCTGCGAATCCGTCGGCGTGGTGCCGATCAACAAAGCGCAGTTGAAGCAGGAAGCGAAGGATAATTTATGACGAAACTGTACTCTGCGTGGTAATCGCAACGACTGGCCGATACCTGATTTACCGACTACCAGTGCCCGTGTTCTACGGCTTACTCGTTGCCCCCAACCCGTCGAGCAGGTACTCCAACCCGTTCAGTTTTATGTCGTACATGGTTTGCAGCAACGTCCCGAGCTTGCCCGCCGGGAATCCCTTTCGCGCAAACCACTCCAAGTAATACATCGGTAAGTTTCTGATTAGTTGACCTTTGTACTTTCCATACGGCATTTGGTAGTGCAGCAGTTCTCTGAGCAGATCGGGGTTGCCGTGGGGTTGTTCGTCCATCGCTTTTCTGGTTAGTTTGGTCACCCCGCCACGTACCCGCAGCACCCGGACTTGTCATCTCTTCCGTTCGTATTCCACAAAATCGAAATTAGTCTCGTGCCGTTCGTCGGCGGGATGCGGCACCCGGCTGATTTCTGTCCAGTCGGCCTTGTCAAACTTGGGGAAACGGGCATCGCCGTGGTACTTTTTGTGGATTTCGGTCAGGTAGAGCGTCGTGGCAATGGGCAGGGCCATTGCGTAAATCTCGGCTCCGCCAATCACGAAAATTTCCTCCTGATTCACCGCCTGCGCTTCGGCAATGGCATCGTCGAGGGTATGCACGACCGTCACGCCCGCAGCCCGGAAAACAGCGTTGCGGGTGATGACGATGTTGGTGCGGTTGGGCAGGGGTCTCCCAAGCGCGTCCAGCGACTTGCGGCCCATGATGATGGGGTGGTGGCTCGTTTTGCGCTTGAAAAACGCGAAATCGTCGGGCAGGTGCCACGGCAAATCCGGCTTGCCGGTGTCGTCGGTGCGGCCAATGATACCGTTCTGCGCTACGGCGGCTATGAGACTGATTTTCATATAATTTTATTTCACCTGCTTGCGCCGTTCCATCAACTCACGCCAGGTTGTGAGAATAATACCTTCCTTTTCGATGAACGTTTTCAGAGTGGGGTCGAGCATGGCTAACAGGTCGCCTTTGCGGGTGGGGCCGGATGTGGTGATCTGATCGAAGGTGGGCGTTGGGGCGGTGCAGTGCATGATAATGTAGGTCAGGCCCGGCTGCGCTGAGGTCAGCAGTTCCTTGAATTTCTGCGTTTTGTAGCGTTGCAGATTCTCATCGGTGGCAACCGTCCCGGTCGGTAAATTCCAGCCGTAACTCGTGCCGTCGAGGTCATCGAATACCGGCAAACCCGCGTCCCAGAGTTGCTTGCCGACCTGCGCAATCAGTTGCTGCTGGGCGGGCGGAACGTTGTTGGCCTTGATAATCAGCGACGCATGACCACCCGGAAACAAAATCGGGATTCTCTCTTCTACCGCTACTTTCACGTACCGCATCAAAAATTTGGGCTGAAACAGCGTACCCATGTGCGAGTCCATGTGCGTTGGCTGGAGACCAAACGACCGGTAGCGGGCCAACTGCGCCCTGATTTCGGCTTCGACTTCGTCGGCCGATGCGTGTTCGACAACCTGCGCCACCGAATGCCAGAAAGCTCCCTGCCCGTCGTACAATCCCGGTGCTTTTTCGCGGCC
>JAYTAC010000548.1:0-8044 GCA_043737755.1 Spirosoma sp. | reverse complement strand
AGCGATCAAAATTGAAGTCGGTGGACATACGAATGGAAAGGAGTAGCAACAAAGCTATCAAAACATTGATGTAAAAAAAACGCAGGGTTGGACCCTGCATCTGTAACCATAGCGGTTTATCTCTTCGATAGTTGCAATCGACCCTTTCCTCTCTTTAACCCAACAGCATCAAATCAAGGGTGAAACCAGGCAGCACCGCTTCGCCAGACAACTGCCCCATGCCGCTGACTTCCTGCGGTTCCTGATCGGGACGGTAGATGTACGTTTTCTGTTCGTCGGGGTCAATCAGCCAGCCCAATCGGCACCCGTTGACCATCCAGTCGGTCATTTTCTCTTTGGCGTCCTTCATTCGGTCGTTGGGCGACTTCAGTTCGAGAACGAAATCGGGGCAGAGCGGCACGATCTTCCGGCGCTGTTCGGGAGTCAGTAAATTCCAGCGGTCCTGCGCAATGGCCGACACGTCGGGCGACATGATGGACGTGTCCGGCAGCCGGAATGCCGTTGACGAATCGAAGAACTTGCCGAATTTGGCCTGCCGATTCCAGAATGCGAAGTCAGCACTGATCTCGAAATTTTTGTTGCCGGTTTCCCCGCCTGTGTTTGCCATAAATACAATATCGCCGTCCTTGCGTCGCTCAAATTTCAGGTCCGGGTTGTCCTGACAAAAGCGGCTGAACTCATCGTCGTTCATGCGCAAGTCCTCCGGCAAATGCACCCGTATCGATTCCATGCTGTTGTTTGCTTTGCGTAAGTAGAAAATTAAATGTCGGCAATCGCCCGTTCGGCTCCCTCCTGATACTCTTCCTCGATCCCGGCAATCTCGGCGGGTTTAATTTCCGGGTCAAATAACCGCGCGGCCATGACTTCTTTCTCGGTAATGTCGAAGAATCGCTCGTGTATGTTAAACGGCTGGCTTCCGGCCGGCACCTCACACTGGATGAAATCACCGTCTTCCTTTAAGTCATAAGAATTGACGTTGTCGCGAAGGTTATAGGCCAGAATCAGGATGGCCTGCTGCTTCACGCGTGGATCGGCTAAGAAAAACAGGGATTCGATGCGCCGGTCGAAGCTGCGTACCATCACGTCGGCACTGCCACCGTATACCCTGGCGTCGCCGTTGTTGTGGAAATAATAAATGCGGGTATGCTCCAGAAAATCGCCCACAATCGATCGTACCGCGATGTTCTCGCTTAGTCCTGCCCGCTTCGGACGCAGGCAGCAGATACTGCGGACAATGAGTTGAACGGGTACGCCCGCCTGCGAAGCTTTGTACAACGCGTCGATTACCAGCTTGTCTTCCAGCGAGTTGACTTTGATGCAAATGCCGCTGGGCAGGCTACGCCCGGCGTTGTCGGTCTCCACCTGAATCAGCCGCAGCAACTGATCGCGCATGTCGCGCGGGGCCGTAATGAGGTACTGATACTCGTTGGGCAACGAGTGGCCGGTGATGACGTTGAAAAACTCAGAGATGTCGTGGGTGTACGTTTCGTTGGTGGTCAGCAGGCCAATGTCGGTGTATAGTTTCGAGGTGTCTTCGTTGTAATTGCCGGTGGCCATGTGGGCGTAGCGCACCACGCGGGTCCCTTCGTTGCGCACCACGAGCAGCAACTTAGTGTGGGTTTTGAAGCGGCTGATGCCGTAAATGACGAAGCAGCCCGCCTTTTGCAGCCGCTGGGCTTCCCGGATGTTGTTCTCCTCATCGAACCGCGCTTTCACCTCAAACAGTACCGATACGTGCTTGCCGTTCTCGGCTGCTTTCAGCAAAGCTTCCGTAATGCGCGACCGCTTGGCCAATCGGTAAACGGTGATCTTGATGGCCAGCACATTCGGGTCTTCGGCGGACTGTTCCAGCAGTTGCAGCACCGGCTCGAAGTTGTTATAAGGGTGATGAAGCAGCAAATCGCGCTGTTTGATAACGTCGAAAATAGAGTCGATTTTGTCGCGGCCGAGACCCAACGGCGGCACCGGCGCGTGTTGTCGCGGCATATCGTCCTTAAATTCCGGCTTGCCGATGATTTGCCAGAATGCCGAAAAGTCGAGTAGCGTACGCGATTCGAAAATGTTCAGATCGTCGATCTCCCACCGCTTCTTGAGCAGATTCAGCATCCATGGCGACCCCACCCCGCTGACGGCGTCGGTCTCAACTTCCACGCGCGTTACCCGGCCCAGCCGTCGATTTTTGATTTTCTGACGCACCTCGTCAATGAAGTCAACCTCGTCGTCGTCGTTTTCGTCCAGCGTAAAATCGCCGTTGCGGGTGATGCGAAACAGGTTGACGGACGTGATTTCGACGTTCCGGTACAATTTTCTGATGTTGTGTCGGATAATCTCCTCGATGGGCAGAAACACCATGCGGGCGTCACCAGCCTCGTCGCGCTCAAACGACAAAAAACGGGGCAGGTTGGCCGGAACCTGAACAAACGACAGCCGTTGTCGGTCGTCCTCATCCTCTGACCGCAGGCTTTGCAAACCCGCTCCCTCGGGGTTCTGGGTGACGACGCCGAAGATGAGCACTTTGGCCAGCAGCACCGGAAACGTGTGCGTGTAGTCATAGAGCATCGGCGTCAGCGTGGGGTAAATGGCCCGGTCGAAATAATTCGTTGCTTCGGCCTGCTCGTCGGGTGTCAGGTCAGTGTAAGTGCTCAGTTGCAATCCGTTATCGACAAAAAGCGGCAGCAACTGATCGGTGAAAACCGCCTGCTGATCCCGAAAAAACTGCTGGGAGGCACTAAACAGTGCTTTTTTGAACGGTACTTCGCGCAGGCCGGAGTAATCGACCCGTTGTTTGTGGTAATCGAGGTAGTTGTAGAGACTACCGACTCGGATCGAGAAAAACTCGTCGAGGTTAGACGCTGAAATAGCCAGAAACTTGAGCCGTTCCATGAGCGTCCGGTTTTCCAGCGGGGGCTGCTGGCTGCGGGCCTGGTCGAGCACGCGCTCATTGAATTTCAACCAGCTCAGATCGCGGCTCAGGTAATCGCTCTGGTCAATGACGGTGCTGACTTTTTCGCTGACCTTCGCCATTTTGTCGGGGGTTGCTGTTGCTTTATCGGGCGTACGCTGGGTGAATCGGGAAACGAGATTGCCCAGAATGGTACGGTTCGAGTTGATGGAATAACGCATACGGGTAGGAAATGACGTTCAAAATACAACAAAAAAGCGGGCTTTCTGGCCCGCCTTCTGTTATCATTTGGTTAAACATCAATTTTGGCGTACTTAGCATTTCGCTCGATGAACTCGCGCCGGGGAGGTACTTCGTCACCCATGAGCGTAGAAAAGACGTGATCGGCACCGGCCGACGACTCCACCGTTACGAGTTTGAGCGTCCGGCGGTCGGGGTCCATCGTCGTGCTCCAGAGTTGCTCGGCGTTCATCTCGCCCAATCCTTTGTAACGCTGCACGTTCACGTTTTCTTCCCGGCCACTGCCCGCCAGTTCTTTAACGGCTGCTTCGCGCTGGGCTTCCGTCCAGCAGTAGCGTTCTTCCTTGCCTTTTTTGACGAGATAGAACGGTGGCTGGGCAATGTAGATATACCCGTTGTCGATCAGGGCCTTCATGTTGCGGTAGAACAGCGTCAGGATCAACGTTCGGATGTGGCTGCCGTCGACGTCGGCATCAGTCATGATAATGATCTTGTGATACCGAAGTTTCTCCAAGTTCATCACCGTTTCATCATCTTTTCTTTCGAGCCGTATGCCAAGAGCGGTCCAGATGTTTTTGATCTCTTCGTTCTCGTAAATCCGGTGCTCCATCGCCTTCTCGACGTTCAGGATTTTACCACGCAGCGGCAGAATAGCCTGAAACGCCCGGTTGCGTCCCTGTTTGGCCGTGCCACCAGCCGAGTCACCCTCCACTAAGTACAGTTCACACTTTTCGGGATCGGTATCGGAGCAGTCGGCGAGTTTGCCGGGCAGTCCCATGCCGCCCATAAAATCGCTGCGCTGCACCATGATGCGCTTGTAGGCGAGGTCGGCGGCAATCCGGGCCTGGGCCGATACGAGCACTTTTTTAACGATTCCCTGCGCTGTTTTCGGGTTTTCTTCCAGCCACGTTTTGAGCAGATCGGCCATGGCCTGGCTCACCGCACTCACCACGTCCTGGTTGCCTAACTTGGTCTTGGTCTGTCCTTCAAACTGCGGTTCGGCCACTTTTACCGAGATCACGGCGGTCAGGCCCTTGCGGAAATCTTCGCCCGTAAACGTTACTTTGCCCGAGTTCTTGGGCATCACGCCGGGATTCTTGTCAGCGTATTCTTTCAGCACCCGCGTCAGTGCCGAGCGGAAGCCCTGCACGTGCGTACCGCCTTCGACGGTGCTGATGTTGTTGACGTAGGACATGACGTTCTCACCGGCCTCGTAGTTGTAGACGAGCGCAACCTGCACGGGCGTGGGTCCTTTGAGGTTTTCCATATAGACCGGTTTCATGCCATCGAGGGCGGGGCGCGTCTGGTCCAGATACTCCACAAACTCAACCAAACCACCCTGCGAGTAGAAGTCGTCTTTGATGATGGGTTCGCCGGTTTCGTCTAATTCGCGCCGGTCGTTCAGGAAAATGTGGATGCCTTTGTTGAGGTAGGCCAACTCACGCAGCCGACCGGCTACGGTATCGTATTTGTAGGTTGTCTCGGTGAAAATGCTGTCATCGGGCTTGAAGTGGACCGTTGTGCCCGAATCATTAGCGTCGCCAATCATGCGCACGTCATACTGCGGAAAGCCAATCTTGTATTCCTGTTCGAACACTTTGCCATCGCGGTGTACTTCCACGCGCAGATCGGTCGAGAGTGCATTGACGCAGGACACGCCCACGCCGTGCAGACCGCCGGAAACTTTGTAGGTGTCTTTATCGAATTTACCACCCGCGTGGAGCACCGTCATCACCACCTGCAGGGCGGAAACGCCCATTTTGTCGTGGATGCCGGTCGGAATGCCCCGGCCGTTGTCTTGAACGGTAATGGAATTGTTGGGATTGATGGTAACGGTGATCTTGTCGCAGTAGCCCGCCAACGCTTCGTCGATGGCGTTATCGACAACTTCCCAGATCAGGTGGTGCAGTCCGCGAACGCCAACGTCGCCAATGTACATGGCCGGGCGTTTGCGAACGGCCTCGAGTCCTTCCAAGACCTGAATGTTGTTGGCACCGTAGTCGCCCAATATAGTTTCAGCGGGAGCATCTGCTTCAATCAGTTCGTTGGTCATGTCAAATGGGGATAATGTCAAAAAAAGTTGTGCCGAAGGAGCGTAAATTGATGGTTACGCACAGGCATTACAGATTGTAAAAATACAAAATTTTCGTGCATTTTCCTACCCTGTTTGATAAGATTCGGTGAATATGGACAGGCCTGCATCGGCCGGTCATTGATTAGCTTATACGTTGCCAATGGAGGGTCTATGGGCCTTACCGGACGGGCGGGCGGGGGCGAAACAAGCGGATGGAAACGGGATGTCGGAACGGCATCGACCGGTTTGCCTATTTCTCCGAAAAGTATCATTGTCAGTAGCGGCAGACCGATGGACTTGAACGCACCCCGCCAACAGTAGCCGGGGTAAAATCCATACCCCAAAAAAAAGCCGAACCCTACTGATTCGGCTTTGAGAAATGCCCGTCTGTCCGGGTGCTAATCTTCAGGATAGGGAATGTAGACGAACCCGGCAAAATCGCCGTGAACGACGAACAGGCAGCAGTACTCGTCGGGTTGTTTGTAGTTCTCTTTCCACAACTCCACCGACTCCGGCCCGACCAGCTCCCGCTGAATGAACTCGTCTAAGAACGACGCTTTGTAATGCCACTGGTTGTCCAATTCGGTGGCCCCGATGAGCAGTTGCCCGACGGGAATATCGCGACGCGACGCCACAAAGACCGGAAATTCCGAAAAGCCGCGCGTTCTGATCTGGTACGACGCGTCTTTCAACTGATCGGATACTTTGATAAAATCGGACGAAATCGCACCCATCAACTGCTTGTTGACATCGTACGAATTAGCATCGTCGATCAGAGTATTTTCGTTGCTGTGGTTAATCATGTCAGTGAGCAGTTAATCAGTGAACAGTTATCAGTAAAGAGTTGTCGGCCATGACAGTGTTTGACTGCGCTACTGATAACTGTTCACTGATTAACTGCTCACTGAGTCAAAATCGGGCGGCCAGCAGGAGGTCTAAATCTTTGAAGCGCATGTTGAATTTGCGGGCGATGTAGGCGTTGGTGAGCGTTCCCTTGTGAGCATAAACACCTTTCATAAACCAGCGGTTCGCATACATCATCTGCTCGATACCGCCCGTGGTGCCGGTTTCGAGCAGGAACGGCAGGAAAATGTTGCTCAGAGCCATGCTGGCAGTGTAAGCCACGCGGGCGGCAATGTTGGGGACGCAGTAGTGAATGACGCCCATGTGCTTGAAGGTGGGGTGCCGGTGGGTGGTCATACGGGAGGTCTCGAAATTGCCGCCCTGGTCGATGGATACGTCGATGATGATCGAATCAGGTTTCATGCGGCCCACCATTTCTTCGGTCACCACCACGGGGCTGAGACCATCGTCGGCCCGCATGGCTCCAATCACGACGTCGGCCCGCTGAATGGCTTCGGCCAGCGTGTCGGAGTCGATGATGGACGTGTAGACGTGCTGGCCGACGGCGTATTTGAGCCGCTGGAGCTTGTAGAGGTGCTTGTCGAACACTTTCACGTCGGCTCCCATACCAAGACAGGTCCGAACGGCGTATTCGGTGACAGTGCCCGCGCCGAGCAGCACGACTTTGGTGGGCGGGACGCCCGTGATGCCACCCAGAATGATGCCCCGGCCGTTGTCGGCGTTGGTCAGGTACTCGCCCGCGATGAGCATCACGGTGCTGCCTGCGATCTCGCTCATGGAGCGGATAACGGGCAATCCACCGGCCTGATCTTCAATGTATTCGTAGCTGAACGCTGTCAGGTTTTTCTCGTTTATCTTCTCGAAGTAACTCCGTTCGTGAGCGGGCAGGTTGAGGGCCGAAATGACAGTACTGCCCGACTTAACCAAATCGAATTCACTGTTGACAAGTGGCTCTACCTTCAATATCAGGTTGGCTTCGTAGACCTCGTTGGGCGAGTAAGCGATCTGGGCACCGGCTTCGCTGTATTCGTCGTCGGGGAACTTGGCTTTTTCGCCCGCGCTTTTTTCCACGATTACTTCGTGGCCGTTGCGTACCAAAATCGCTACTGCTTCGGGTGTGAGCGCGATGCGGTTCTCCTGCAGCGACACCTCCTTGGGCAATCCGATGAGCAGGCTGTTGCGGCTGGTCTTAACGGCTAATGGCGCTTCTTTCGGGTACAGGGCCGTTTGCTTGGCCAATTCCTCAAATCCGGTCACTTTATTTACGTTTGTAGTTTGTGGTTTGTGGTTGACTGGCACCATGGCGGGACGCGTTAGTCCCGGCGGGGAACCGCAACGACAAACTACGAACTAATGAGTTCCGTCTCTACCGTTCGCCGGTTATCCGGGTCGGCGTTGATGCGAATGGCATAATAGGTGGCGGGCCACAGCGCAGTGATGCGTTCCGGCCACTCGATGAAGCAATAATTTCCTGAGTCGAAGTACTCCTCGATACCGATGTCCAATGCTTCGGCTTCGTTGCGAAGCCGGTAGCAGTCGAAATGGTAGACCGACTTCCCCTCGTGCGTCGTGTACTCATTGACGATAGAAAACGTGGGGCTTTGAACCATACTAACCACCCCCAGTGCCCGGCATAGTGCCTTGATGAGCGTCGTTTTGCCCGCGCCCATTTCCCCCTCGAACAGCCACACCATTTGACCCGACGCGCTGAGTTGACCTCCCTCAGCCAGCAGGTGGTGGGCGACAGCATCGAGTTCGTCGAGGTGGTGAAAGTGCAGCGTCATCGGTTTCTGGTCAATGGAGCCGCAAAGATACGAATTTTCGAGCCTGGTTCGGTCGATGGCTTCGTGCTCACAACAGGTCGATTTCGGAAGCAGACAGCCCGGTCAACTGTGTGATGGCGGTCATCGGTTCGCCCATCTTTTTCATCATCGTGGCCATTCGCCGGGCCATGGCGAGACGAT
>JAYTAC010000547.1:0-3292 GCA_043737755.1 Spirosoma sp. | reverse complement strand
ACCTGTTCATTGCTTATTAGTTTGCTCGTTGCCACCTCCGGGCTTGCTTTGGCCCGCAACAATCCCGATTCGACACGGCAGGCCACCAGTCAATCCATTAGTTTACAGGTCGGTACGTTGGGTTTGGGTCTGTTCTACAATCGGGAGCTGAGTCGTGCGCACCGGCTCACGCTGCGGACGGGCGGTCAGTACATCGCTTACCGTAAGCCCATCCGCATTAAAACGGCCCCCGATTCGTACCTAATCGTTGACCCTGATTTTATGATTGGCACGGTGCAGGCGGGTCTCAAATGGAATCCATTTCGGCGGGGGGCTTTTTTTGTGGCGGCTGGCGTTGGTTACACCTGGCATCCAACCATTGGATTTGAGATCACCGCCGACGATAAACTGAACTTAGGCGGGCTGGTACTAATGCCCGAAGACGTTGGCACCATCAACCTCGGCGTCCGGTGGCACCCGGTGGTGGGGTATGCGGGTTGGGGTTTCGGCCGCACCGTCCCGCGCCGACGTATTGGCATCGGGTTCGAGATGGGGGTTTACTACCTCGGTAAACCATCGGTGCAACTCGACTACAAGGGTTTTCTGGAAACGACGAACCTGCGGGAGCAGGTGGGAACGGTGGAGCGCAACCTGTCGAACTACCGCTACCTGCCCTCGCTCAGCCTGACGATTTCCTACGCCCTCAGCCGCCCCCGCTGATGGTATGGGAAGTGTGGCTGGGGTTCGGGTGTGCGTGAGTGTTTGGGTGTGTGGGTGCGTAAGGGGAAACCGCGCAAACACGAATACCCCCGATCCCTGAACACTTGCACCCCCAAACACGTATATACTCATCTACCCAAACACGCACCCGGATGAGCAGTGCTTTTCTCAAGAACGAAACCGCCGACGCCCCGGTCGTTATTCCGGCTCGGGCACCCCTGCCGCCCGGAACCATAAACTATGTGACGCCCCGTGGCCTGACGCTGCTGCGCGATGAGTTAACCGAACTGGAAGCCGAACACGCCCGTGTTCAGACCAATACCACCGAGGAAAACGAACGAATGCGGCAGTTAGCCCTGCTCAACGGGCAGCTTGCTAACCTCAGCCAGCGCATTGCCACTGCCCGCGTGGTCGATCCGCAGCAGCAGCCCCACAACGAGGTGCGCTTTGGGGCAACGGTAAGTCTGCGGAATCAGACCGGCAAAAAAACGGGTGAGGAGCGCCGGTTTACCATCGTGGGTGTCGACGAGGCCGACGCCACCCACGGCCGCATTGCCTTCACGGCCCCCATTGCCCGCACCATGCAGGGTAAACGCGTGGGCGAAACGATAGTCCTGCGGACAATGAAAGGCGAGGCCGTGATGGAGATTGCCGCTATTGCGTACGAGTGACCGGCTCGGACGCTTCGTTGGCTGCCAAATCCGTTTCCACGCCGTTGAGCACGGTCCGGTCCAACTCTTTCAGCATCTGGAGGTGAATCTGGGCGGCTTTTATTTGGTCCCAGCCGCGCCCGAACGACCAATGAGGGACGCCACGGGCGTGATTTTGCCGGGAAATCCGGGCCAGCACCGACCAATGGTGCAGCACAATCCGGTAGGCCTGCCTGAGCGAATGTCCATTGCCGTAGACGTGGTGCGGAGCCGCCCCCGCCCCGTTGAACTCGAGAATGGTGAAATTACGACCCGCCTTGAGGTCATCGACCGACGCGCATTTGACATCGTACCGCCCGAAATAAAAGCTGCCGGTATAGTGGCTCAGCGCATCGAAAACACCCAGCAGCCGTTCGTCTTTTTCGTGGGCTAAACTCACCAACCGCCCGCCCCGCGTTTGGTTCAGCGCGTTGCTCAGGCAGTACACCTCGCCGTCGGGAACAACATAGGTCAGTCGATTGGCGTGTTTGGCCCGCATCTCATTCAACCGATACTGCACCGGTGGGTACGCTTCAATCAGTTCCCAAAGCGTTGATTGCCCGTCGCCCGTTACTTGCAGCGAATCCTTGCGGACGAACCCGGTGATGGTGCCCGTCGGATCGCCAGGGAAGCGGTAGTAAAACACGCTGACTTCGATGGGGTAGGTGCTCAGTTCCTGAACGATGTACTCAACCGGCACCTGCTCGTGGTACTGCCGCATTTCGGTGGCCGAGCTGATAACCCGAAACAGCAGCCCCATCATGCCTACATTGGGTTTCACGGCTACGGGGTAGTCCTCAAAATGGCTTTCCACTGAGCGTATCACCTCATCCACGGCCGTTGTCGGCTCGATGTAGATGCTTTTGGGGTACAGATCGGTTGGCAGCTGCTCGTACATTTCCCGTTTGGTTTCGCCCTCGAAGCCCCCAAAGGTGAGTGTTGGGTTGGCGGGCGTAAAAAACCACCACGACCGCGCCCGTCCGCAATGCCAGAGCCAGACCGGGATCAGCGGAATCAACTTCACCCGGTAATCCCACGTTTCCCAGTGCGTCAGGCGGTAAACTGTCTTTTTAATCATTGTATCTGTGGTGACCCAACCCTGAACGGGGTCGCCCGTGCGACGGTGGGAAAACAAATTAGTAGCATTGCCTACTTTTACGGCTTCTTCTTACAACTCACATTTAACGGATCAGTTCACGCATGTCAGATTCTATGGTCCCGGTAAAGGTGTTGGTTGTCGGGTGCGGCAACATGGGCGCATCGCACGCCATCGCCTATCAGTTGCTCGATGGGTTCGCCATCTGCGGCATCGTCTCGACGGGCAACAGCAAGCACGTTCTCAACGACCGGCTCGGCGGTGGCTACCCGCTGTTCGATGAGTATGCCACGGCCCTCGCCGAAACCCGCCCCGACGCCGTCTGCATCTCCACGTATCCTGATACCCACGAGTCGTTTGCCATTCAGGCCCTCGAACAAGGGTGCCACGTATTCATCGAGAAACCCTTAGCCGACACCGTCGAGGGAGCAAAACGGGTGATGGCAGCCGCTCATAAATCAGGTAAAAAACTGGTGGTGGGCTACATCCTGCGGCATCACCCGTCGTGGGAGAAATTTGTGGAGGTCGCCCGCGAGATGGGGAAACCGCTCGTGATGCGCATGAACCTCAACCAGCAAAGCCACGGCACGATGTGGACCGTGCACCGCAACCTGATGAAATCGCTCAGCCCGATTGTCGACTGTGGGGTGCATTATATCGACGTGATGTGCCAGATGACCCGGTCCAAACCCGTGCAGGTCAACGCCATCGGTGCCCGGCTGACCGACGATATTCCGGCCGATAACTACAACTACGGTCAGCTACAGATTCGGTTTGAAGACGGCTCGGTGGGCTGGTATGAAGCGGG
>JAYTAC010000546.1:0-1183 GCA_043737755.1 Spirosoma sp. | reverse complement strand
TTTGAGGTCGGAGATGTCGAGGAAGTTGATAATCAGCCCATCGTTCAGTTTGCCAACGGCGATCCAGTACCAGCCCGACAGCCCGTCGTGCTGATAGTCGACGTCGTAAGTGACGGGTACTCCCGTGGCCACAATGTCGACATAACGCTCGAAGATGGTTTGGGCTTCGGTACTGTCGTTCCCCGGAAACGGCACCCGGTAGACGGACGGGAACTGGGTCAGCAGCGTTGATCGGGTAAGTTGATCTGCCGACACGCCGGGTGCCAGATTCCCCGCCCGGTTGGCCAGCACAAACTGAAAGTCAACGATTTGCTTGTCGCTGTCGCGGATTGCCTCGATCACCCAAATTCCACTCAGCGAGTTGCTGACAACCTCGTTCAGTAACTCGGCCTGCCGATGCTCGGCCAGCAGCCGGGCTTTCTGGTCGCTCACGTCCATGAACGAGAAAATCACCCCGCGTTCGTCCCATTGGCTGATGGTGACGTCGAACCAGCCCGCGTAGCCGCTGTTGGTTATGTAATAGATTTCCCGGCGGTACTCCCGGCCGCTCAGCGCAACCTCGGCGGCTCGTTGCCAGATGCCCGTCGCCAGCGCATTCGGGAACAGCACGGTTGCCAATTGACCACGCATGGCTTGAGTGGTCTTACCGGCAAGTTCCTCGTATCGCCGGTTGACGAGCCGGTAGCGAAAGTCAGTAATGATACCCTCGCCGTTGCGGACGGTCTCACAAAGGGCAATGGCGTTTGCCGAATGGTAAAGAGCCGTCTCATAGAGCGACAGGTCGGTCAGCGTGGCGCGAGAACCGGCGTTCATACAGATCAAAATAAATGGGTTACGGAAGGTATCAATCGGTAAATGAAACGTTGAGCGCAATTATAAAAGTACGGAAAGAACGTGTTCAATACATGATTCTGATAAATTGCGCTAATGGCCTACATGCTTTATATGGTAACAAATTTGATGCTATAGTTTATTGTAATTGATAAATAATGCTGTTTGAATAACTATATTGGTTTAATTAACAGACAAAAAGCCCTGACTATCAGTGGTAGTCAGGGCTTTTTGTCTGTTGTTGTACATTTTTGAGCCTCCTATAGGACTTGAACCTACGACCCCTTCATTACGAATGAAGTGCTCTACCAACTGAGCTAAGGAGGCTTGTTGTTTTGAGAATGCAAATATA
>JAYTAC010000545.1:0-1185 GCA_043737755.1 Spirosoma sp. | reverse complement strand
TTGATTGGGCAAGCAGTGGCAGTCATGGCTTTGTCGTGTTGCAACCACAAAAGTAGGGCTAACGGCTACTTGCCCGTTTTTATAAGAAAGCCCTGTTAAGTAAATAGACCGCAACGGCGGACCGTAAAGAATTACTCTAAGAGAATTCAATGTCCATTCTTGCTGATTGTCAGTAGTTTACGAAAACGAATGTTTTCGGACACAGCTCAGGTACGGCATTCGTAGGATGAAATCTTGTTACTGAGTTGTAGCTAAAACTCATACTTGTTTTCAACGTACCGAATTTCTAAGCCCAATGAGTACTGGATACAGGTCAAAAATGCTTAACGTAATTCTTTACGGTCCGCCGCGCGGTCCAGTTACTAAGAAAAACCCTAATATCGCTGACCCACACTTGGTTAGGGCCAGCAGGCTAACCAAAGGTGAGTAAAAAAATTGAGGATCAAACCCAGACGGTGGCGACTATCGATGGTTCGGGGTACAGAACTACGTGGCTGAATAGTCCGCAACCCACTCTCCGCTACTGCTTTGCGAACCGCATCACGCTCTATTGTTTCCCCTTTGACCCGCTCGGGCGGCCCCCTTCAATGCCCGTAAAATCCGGCGACTGCCGTAGCATCGTTTATGTTCGATGAACAGGTATTTGACCGCCGTTTGCTGCTGTTCCTTTTGGGCTGTCAGCCGGTAGGTTTGTCCAGACGTATGCGCATAATAAGCCCTGTGACTAAGGCCAACGACTTCATACAGAACACCTGCCGAATACTTCCGGTTATGTTTTTTGACAAATTGGCACATGATCGTCAAGTCGGTTGGCCACCGATGATGAGTGCCGCTTCGGCGGTCCGATTTTTTAACGTGTCCCGCTCCATCTCAACCCGCTTTAATTGGGCTTTGAGTTGGTCAAGTTCGTCGGCCCGGCTGGTGTTTTCCCTGCCCGCTTGATTCGTTTGCTAATCCTTCCAGCGATAGATCAGCTTTTGGCTCACGTTGAGTGACCGGGCCACCGCACAGGCCGATTGGCCCGCTCGGGCGGCCCCCATTCGCAGGGCTTCGGTTTTGAATTCCTAATCAAACTTGCGCCGGGTCTGTTTCGGCCTTTCCGGGGTTTGCATGGCCGTGTGAAGTTAAGTACCTACACTGTCCGGCTTTTCAAGACCACCTCAGATTTACCCCAACTGTGTTAGC
>JAYTAC010000544.1:0-18654 GCA_043737755.1 Spirosoma sp. | reverse complement strand
ATCACTTCACTATCCACATTAGTTAGCCACACCCCCCGAATTTCTTGAAGGGTGGGCGTTGTGCGGGGACGAATTGCTTCTTCGGAAAAGACAGGATTACCTAATAGCAGGACGGTGAGGAAGCTAACGAGGAAGGAAATAAAGTATAGGAATTTAGAGCGGGATGGGCGGAGCATTTTAGAGAAAAAAGATAAAAATACAGTCCAACACAATAACTATATTTCATGACGGAAGAACTAGGAGTTGGGTTGCCAAGACTTAACAGCAAAGCACTTTGGGTGAAAATTCTTGTTGTTGCATCAAAGTGTTAGCCTGCATGTCTTAGTTAGCCAGGAACAACACCTACGGGGAAAATAAAGATTTCTAACACTCCAAAGTTGAAGCGTTATTGGCGGGGGTAATATTACAACAAGTAGGCATTCCATTGGTAGAAACTACCCTAAAAAATAGCGGGAGATTGGAGTAATGGATAAGCTGCATCGGTACTTGCAAATTGCACTTATTGTGATTGGAATTGCGTTTCTTCTGATCTATCCGTTGATAAAGGCCTGGTCATCGGGCTGGGCATGGCAACCCAGTCAACCTGAAGACGAACAGATGATCAGCGGCTTTTATGCGACGCTGGGTGTCTTTTTACTATGGGCTTCTCAAAAACCAGAAGCGCATCTCAGTTTAATCTGGTTTACTGTCTGGTCGAGTGTTGTCCATGCGCTGATCATGGCGGTACAGGTAATGATTGACCCTGCGGAACGTGGACATCTCCTCGGCGATGTTCCAGCATTGCTCTTGGTGGCAATTGTTCTTGGTTTCCTAACGCCACGCGAAGTAGTGCCAGTGACTGATGTGGTGCAAGAAAATACTAAGGATCGCTCTTCTCCCCCTCTAACCCATTACACTACGCCGCAGCCATAACCGCGATCGCCCTTAGCTGTAAAAGTAAGGATGCAGTTCTGTATCTTCGTCGTTGTCTACGGAGGGAATCAGCAGGTCGAAGAATTTGAACCACTCTTCGCGCATGACTTCACGAACGCTTTCTTTGATGGGGGCTTTGAGGACTTGGGCATTGAGCGAGATAATGGGTTCCATAACCAGGACTATTTTATTCTGAATAAGGTTTTAAGTTGTTCAAGACCGAAGCTAGAGCGACGTTGTGCTTGAGCCATGTTATCGAAACCCTGTTGACGATCAAGGTTGAGGGCAAGATTACGGGCTAAGGCAAATAGGTGTGGTAGGGGATGAAGCAGTGAACTGTGGGGGTGACGCGATCGCTCCTTCTGATCTCTTGTTCATTCCGACTATGCGCTTAACAGGGGCAAGTCGAGAGTCTGAAGATTGAGAGCATCCACATTTTTAGAGTAATTATCGATTGTGATAGCAACTACCTTACCTTGAGAATCATAATCCAAGATTAGATCGTCGGTGATTGCGTCAGTGGAATCGACGGGTTTAGTAGTTAGTTCGATCGCCAAGGTATCTGTTTCAGGAAAATATTGAATCTTCATTGTGGTTCCTCGCCTCGCTGTTGTCGTTTGTAAAAGTTACGGTCAAAAAAAGCATTGTGAACCGTTTCTCCATCTTCTAGAGTAATGACTCGTAAAACTCGACCATCGGCTTCTGCAATGTTGCCCCAGTAGGAGATGCGATTGTTAGACTGTACTTCTTGCTTCACTGGATTAGCCAGCACACGCTCTATCCACTCTTGCTGAGCTTCGGGATGCTTTTGAGAGGCAAGCTCACTGAAATAGGCTGTGGTTTTCATGTGTGCTGTCAACGAAGTCGGTATCTGGATGATCAGCCGGGGAGAATAAGGCTTCGATCGCGGCTTGCTCTTCGTTGTCTATGTAGGGAGTCAGCAGGTCGAAGAATTTGAACCACTCTTCGCGCATGACTTCACGAACACTTTCTTTGATGAGGGCTTTGAGGGCTTGGGCATCAAGCGAGATAGTGGGTTCCATAACGGTTACTCCGGGTGTGCTTTAACTAAAACAGTTGGTTCATTAAGTTTATTGTGTCGGTGACCGAGGACTAACGATCGCCTCTCCACGCTTTTCTTTTTCTGCTAGTTCTAAGTTTAACGTCAGCAGATTTTCACTTCGCTATCTAACGCCTACTAAGTATTTAGCATTAGGGCGCGAAAACCTGCCTGAACAAAATGGCGATCGCCTGTTACTGCATCGGTTAAGTTATTCTGCTGCATGACCACAAAGGAGATGCAGTCGGTTAAGCCCCAGGTTTTATCGGTGCGGGATTGATAGAGCGTGAGTGCCTGTATCAGTAACTCTGTATCGACACTGATAATCTTAATATTGTCGGTATGGTAACACTGCTGATTGAACTGCACCATTGCGATTCAAGGCGCTTAAAGCGTTGCCGACTTCAACAAAAATAGCTTCTGTGATCCAGACTTCGGTTGCCGCACGAATGCGCGGAAATAGTTCTTTTGCCTGATTGTGATAATCGTCGCGGGGATTGAGCAATGCCTGAATAAATGTGGTGTCTAGAAACAAGCGATCGCCCATCATGACTCAGTTTCCTGGTGTTTGGGTGTGCCGTAGAGATAATGATTATGTTCGACTGACCAATCGGCAGGAGCCTTAACAGTTCCGGTTAAGGATTCCAGTACATCCCAGGCATTACCTGATTTTTGCAACTGCTCTTGTCGTAAGGTAAGAACAAAAGTAAGAACCTGCTGCTGAAGATTATCAGGTAGGTCGTTCACCTGTTCAACGATCTGCGTAATGATTGGACTACTCATGACTGTTCTCCTTTGACCATCGATAAATTGACTGTTTCACTGTTTCATATCTAACAAAGCGAATCGCCCCTCTCTTCCTCTAATTCATTGCTCTGATCCTCAGCTACTCATTCTAAGTACTCGTTGCTTCGTCCAGAATCAGGATGGCCGGGTCTTTCAGGATGGCGCGGGCAATGGCAATCCGCTGCCGCTGCCCTCCCGACAGTTTAACGCCCCGCTCGCCTACAATCGTTTGAAGGCCCTCCGGGAAGGAGTCGATGAACTGAATTGCGTTGGCTTTGCGGGCGGCTTCGCGCACGTCGGTCTCCGTGGCGTCTGCTTTGCCGTAGCGAATGTTTTCGGCAATCGTACCGCCAAACAGCATCACCTCCTGCGGCACAACGGCAATGTTTTTGCGCAGTTCAGTCACGTTGAAGCCCGCTAAGTCACGGCCATCGACCGTGATTTTGCCGCTGCCAACGGCGTAGTACCGCATCAGCAATTGCACAATGGTCGATTTACCGGCTCCGCTCTGCCCGACCAGCGCGATTTTGCGCCCGGCTTCCACATTAAGCGTAATACCTTTCAGCACCGGTACGTCGAGCCGCGACGGATAGGTGAACCGGACATCCTCGAATCGAACGTGGCCCTGCACCGGCACAAACAGCGGCAGCTCTTCAGTAGGGTTCACCTCCGACGGCTCCTCCAGAATTTCCAGAATCCGCTCCGACGCGCCGACGGTCTTTTGCAGTTGCGCATACAAGTCACCCATGCCCGCTACTGAGCCGCCGATGAAGGTTGTGTAAACGATAAACGTGAGCAGATCGGCAAAAGGCATCTCGTTGGACAGCACCAACGAGCCACCGTACCAGACCACGCCGATGATACCTCCGAACAGCGCAAAGATCACAAACGACACGAATACGCCCCGGAATTTAGCCGCCCGCAGAGCCGTGTTCACAACCTGTTGTAGCGCGGTTCCGTAGCGGTTGATTTCTAATTTCTCGTTCGTGAACGCCTTCACAATGTTCACCGATTGCAGCGTCTCCTCAACCACCACGTTAGCGGTTGCCAACTGGTCCTGCGCCAATTTTGACAGCTTCCGAATGAACTTGCCGAACACCATAGCCGCCACGATAATGACCGGAAACGTCGCCAGCATAAACAGTGTCAGTTTCCACGACACGTAGAAAATGATGGCCGTGCCGATGGTCAGCGTGGCGAGTTGACGAAACAGTTCGGCCAGCGTCAGCGTGAGCACGTCCTGCAACTGCGACACGTCGGCGGAGATGCGGCTGGTAAGCTCGCCGACGCGACGCTGCTCGAAAAACGGAATCGGCAACGTGATAATCTTGCTGTAGGTGGCCCGGCGCACGTCGGCCATTGCCCGCTCACTCACCTGCGAGAAAAAGTAGATTCGGAAGAAGGAGAATATGGCCTGCGCTACCAGCACACCCACAAAAAACAACGTTACCTGGTTGAGCGTAAACGCTGACTTGCCCTGAATGACACTCGTAATCTGCCCAATCAGTAGTCCAAAACTCAGGGTTGTGGCCGTCGACAGCACCAAAAAAGCGAACCCGGCCGCGTATTTCATGCGGTAGGGTTTGATGAACCGGAAGATGCTGACAGCTTTTTTCAGGCTATCGCGGTTCAACTTTTTTTTATCTTCTTCATTGGCTTCACCGCCAACAGCTCGTCCTCGTGCCATTGTATATCGTTCGAGGTTTGTAGTTTGCGGTTATTGCGAAGGCACAAACTACAAACTCATTTGTTATTCCTTCTGTCCTTTGTAGCCCGACTGTTCAAAAATCTGTTGGGCGTTGGCGTTGCGCATCAGGTCGGCAATGCCGACGTTGCTATACTCGTCGTGATACCGGTCCACAATTCGCCAGCCTACCCATCGCCCGATAGCACCGGGGCAACGCTGCCCGATTTCGGCGGTAAAAGGCCGCTCGTTCAAATATCGCCCCTTTATGGCCGGATTCGTTTGGTAGATCAGTTGGTTGTCGATAAAATGCGCCCAGACAATGTCCTGCGCGTTAAACGTTTCGGTCAGTTGCCTGTCTGAATACCCAATGACTGAACTGTCGGCAACAGCGGGCAACATGGTTTTGGTAAACACGTAGCTTTTCCCGTAGTAGACCATATCAGCCAATGTGGTTTGGTCGGTGCGGTTGGTGGCGTTGTACCGGTCGGAAATAGCGAAGACGATGGCGGGTACGATGTACTCTTTCTGGTATCGTCGCAAAATATACTGTGGATATTGCGCTCCCTGCGGACGAAACTTCGCCTTCGGGCCAGCAAAGTAATCGAGACCGATCACGATCAGGCTGTCTGTAACGACCAAATCAGGCCCGAGGAATCCTGTGACAATGGTTGCGACCTTGGGAATGCGGAAGTTAGGAAAGTCTTTTTTGATGTTCACAAAGGCTTCAGCGAGTTGGGTGTTGAGGTCGGTCAGGTCGCCAAATTCGGTTTGCACCTGCCGGTAGAGTTCGTTCAGGGCCGGGTTAGCAATCCGGTTAGTCAACTCGCTGACGAGGGCCGTATCTGTTCCGGCACCATTCGCGTTAAAGTACAATTGAGCGGCGGTGGGGTTACGGTTTAGAAAGGCCCGGACGCTGTCGGCCGACTTCGCAGTAAATAACTGTTTGTCGAGCCGCTGAATTGCCAAATCGTCGCGTTTACCGCATGAAACCAGTAAAACGGAACAAAAAAGCCCGAACAGGGCCGAGCGTAGTCGCATGAAAATCACCGGTTTTCTATATTGAAAACGTGCAAAATTATGAAAAAAGTTGCAGAGATCAGTCTGATTTTGACGTTGCTGGCTATCGCGTCCGTCCATGCCCAAACAAACGAGTCGCGGTCTGACGCGACCCGGTCCGTTGCGAACCGAACCGGGTCACGTCAGACCAGTGTGACCCGTCCTAAAGTGTACAGCCCCAAGACGACTTTTTCGAAGGAATCCGACAGTCGGTTCCGCAAAATCCTGGGTAAAAACTATGGCGACCGGGACCAAAACCGAACCGATTATGATGATGACCGCAAACGTCGGCACAGGCGGCAGCAGGAGCAGACTGACGGTTCGTACGATGGAACCGGACCTGACTACGCCCGCCCAAATCATCTCATTGAAATGAGCATCCGGTTTGCGCCCTCACTCGACGTCAACACCGCCGAGGGGTTTGGTACATACACGGGCTTTCAGAACAACGGATCAGGCGTTCGGGTGAGCGTTGGCCCGACGCTGGATTATTTTTTCTTCAAGGACCGCTACGCCCTGAGCACCGGCCTCTGGTACACGATCAAACGGTCGGGCTTTCAGATGCCCGGCTCCTTCGGTGAGACGCGATCTATTCCGGGGACTCCATTCAAAGAGTCTATCTATAACTTACAGTACTTACAGGTTCCGGCAACGGTGAAGCTGTTTGCCAATAACATTGCTCCAAATGTGCGTTTATACTTGCAAACGGGTGGTTTACTGAGCTTGAAACTCGCCGAGAAAGCCTTACAAACCGAGCGTAACGGCTTATACCAGGCCGAGAGTGGTGGCGAACGGCGTCAGTACGGTTTTGGCGATATCGAACTGATATTGGGGACGGGTGTACAATATAAAATCAACCAGACGAACGCCTTCAACATTGGCATGAGCTACCAGCGTGGGCTGATAAGCGTGGCGCGGGAAAACCAACTAACGTCCAGAAACCGCGTGGTGAGTCTGGATTTGGGGTTTAAATTTTAGAAGTTTAAACGCGGAGAAAGAGGAGAAAACTCACAATCGCATTTCAATTCCTTTCCCGCGCAGATACCGTTTCAGCGCGGGAATTTCTATTTCCTTGAAGTGGAAGATACTGGCAGCCAGCCCGGCGTCGGCCTGCCCGGTGGTGAACACGTCTACGAAATGGTCCATCGTCCCGGCCCCACCCGACGCGATGACCGGAATGTTGGCCGCGCCTGAAATCTGCGCCGTCAGTTCCAGCGCAAACCCGGCTTTGGTGCCGTCAGTATCCATCGAGGTGAGCAAAATTTCGCCCGCTCCCCGTTCTTCTGCTTCCTTCGCCCAGGCAATTGTGCGCAACTCGGCTGGTTTGCGCCCGCCGTGCGTGTGCACAACGTGTTCAGTGTTTACATGACGCGTATCAATTGCCACGACGATGCACTGACTGCCAAATTCCAGGGCCAGTTCGTTAATCAGATCGGGATTGCGCACCGCCGATGAGTTGATCGAGATTTTGTCCGCTCCGGCGTTGAGCAGAGCTGATACGTCGGCTACCGATGCGATGCCGCCCCCAACCGTAAAGGGTATGTTGATCGTGTGCGCCACGTTTCTGACCAGGTCAATCAGCGTTTTGCGTTCGTCAACGGTGGCCGTAATATCTAAAAAGACGAGTTCATCGGCACCTTGCTCTGCGTAAATAGCGGCTAACAAAACGGGGTCACCCGCATCGCGCAGATTCACGAAGTTGGTGCCCTTTACGGTGCGACCGTCTTTGATATCAAGACAGGGAATGATGCGTTTGGTGAGCATAGTTTCTTAAACACGGAGAAACGGAGGATTACACGGAGGTCAGGGAGTTAAAAGGAAATTTTCTCCGTGACCTCCGTGTTTCAATTAAATTTCGTCAGTTCTTTCAACGTCACATGCCCTTCGTAGATCGCTTTGCCGACGATGACGCCGTAGATTTCCATATCGGCCAGCATTTCGATGTCGCTCATGTTGCTGACGCCCCCGCTGGCAATAATGTTCAGGTCAGGGAAGCGGTCCTGTAAGTTGCGGTACAGGTCGAACGACGGGCCTTGCAACAGACCGTCCTTTGCCACGTCGGTGCTGATAACATACTGAACTCCCGTATCGACCCACTTCTCCAGAAAGTCATATATCCACACGTCCGTGCCTTCCTCCCAACCGCTGACAGCGATCTTCTCGTTTTTGGCGTCGGCCCCCAGAATGATTTTCTCCGGCCCATACTGCGAAAGCCACCGTTCCAGCATGTCAGGCTGTTTCACGGCAATACTGCCACCCGTAACCTGCTTGGCTCCGCACTCGAAAACCATCCGCAAATCATCGTCGGACTGAACGCCACCGCCGAAATCGACGTGCAAGCGGGTCTTCGACGCAATCGCTTCGAGCACCTTCCAGTTGATAACGCGCTTTTCGCGGGCACCGTCGAGGTCAACGAGGTGCAAGCGCGTTAGTCCCGCGTCTTCAAACTGTTGAGCCACTTCCAGCGGGCGGGCGTTGTATTCAGTTTTCTGACGGTAGTCGCCCTGCGTGAGCCGGACAGCCTTACCATCGATAATGTCAATAGCGGGGATGATGTGCATAACGTAACACGGACTTTAGTCCGTCTAACCAGTTTACGGACTAAAGTCCGTGTTACAACAATATTACAAACTCAGAAAATTCTCCAGAATGCGCTGGCCTGCGTTACCACTGATTTCGGCATGGAACTGGGCCGCGTGGAAATTGTCGCGGTGCAGCATCGCACTGAACGGCCGGACGTAATCGCAGGTGGCGGTAGTATGTTCGCAAACATCAGCCGCGTAGCTGTGTACGAAATAGACGTAGGCGTTTTCAGGCAGACCGTCCGTCAGCGGGCCGCTCAGATCGTGGATGTTGTTCCAGCCCGTGTGCGGCACTTTGAGCCGGGTAGTGCCCAGCGTGGCGTTAGCCGGAAACCGCCGAACGTCGATGTCGAAAATGCCCATGCAGGTCGTATCGTTCTCCTCCGAATGGCGGCACATGAGCTGCATCCCGACGCACGTACCCAACACGGGTTGCTTCAGCGACGGAATGAGTTTGTCCAACCCCCGTTGCCGCAGATAGGCCATGGCCGTGCTGGCCTCGCCCACGCCGGGAAAAATGACCTTGTCGGCCGAGCGAATTTCAGCTTCGTCGTCGGTAAGCAGGTAACTGGCACCGATACGTTCCAGCGCGAACATCACCGACTGCACGTTGCCCGCATTGTATTTGATAATGACGGTTTTCATAATGCAAAAACCCGGCTCATGGTCAGAACCGGGCTTCGTATATAACTGTGTGAATCAATCGAACACAAATCACAAAAACAAATGCTCCCGCTCTGCTACGGCTGGACATGATGGTAAGGTGAAACGATTGTTTTGATCATAGGGCAAAGGTAGGTGGTTGAAAAATCAAAACAAGCGGCTGAATCACGGGGTATCTATTCAAGATGCATAATTCAGCGCAGCCAGCACATCGGCTTCTTGCAGATTTGGGTACATCGCCAACAAATCGGGTATCGTAGCTCCCTCAGATGATTTACGCAGCAATAGCTCAATCGTCAAGCGGGGGCCCTTGATGACTGGCTTGCCCAGCATAATTTGGTAATCAGAAATAATTCGCTCTCTGTAGTTCATAGCGGTAATATACCATCAAAACAAACTCCCCTGGACTACTCTGGGTTGGAGCACCGGCTCGCGGAGGTTCAGGCCACAGTGCTTGTTGAGTTCGCGGGTCCAGTACAAAATCAGTTCGGGCGCGGTGTCGTTGTTGCCCCCGCCATGAACAAAGAGATACGCCGTTTGCAGCCCTTTGCCGAACCACGTTTTGAGCCGCTGTACCCACGCATCGGCGCGGGTGTAGTCAGTGGGGTGGCCTTCGTTGGCGATGAACCGGAGCGTGAGAACAGGACTGCTCAATCCCATGTGCAGCACGTCGCGCCGACCGGCCACGTCTGTGATGACCGTGTGGCGACGCAGGCCATACAATCGCTCTAAGGTTTGCATACCGGTGGATGGTTTGAACCAGTCGGGATGCCGGAACTCGACGGCCACATCTAATTCATCGGGTAGACTCTTAAGGTACGTTTCGAGCACCGGCCATTTCTCCGGCCCGAACGACGGCGGCAGTTGCAGAAACGTCATACCCAAATACTCTTCCAGCCCCAGCACGGCATTTACGAATTCTTCCGTTAGGCCCTCCGTGGCAACCAACTGCCGTTCGTGGCTGATAATCTGCGGAAACTTAGGGCAATACGTAAATCCCGCTGTGGCTTCGGTCCGCCACTTGTCGATCATGCCCGACGTTGGAATCTGGTAATGCGTCAGGTTGAGTTCGATGGTGTTGAATTGACGGGTGTAGTGGTGCAGAAAATCGCGTTCCTTCGCGTTGGCCGGGTACACTTTACCGACATACTCTTTGTTGGCCCACACCGGCCCGCCGATGAAAAGCTGCGGCCGGGGCGTTGGCTCAACGGCGTCCCAGATGCGGGCGTTGGAAGGCGCACCGGGCGGCAGGGCGAAATTAACCGCGTCGAGGTTGTGGGTTTTGCCGAAGTCCATGAGCGTGCTGATGAAGTAGCATTTCAAGTAAAATTACGGCATATTTGTTTGAAACCCCGCCGTATGCCCTCCCGTTCTGATCTGCAAAACCTGACCCAACAGCGGCTCGCCGAAGCCAACGCGCTATTGTCACTGAACTTCCCTGATGCCGCGTTCTATCTGGCAGGCTATCCCATCGAATGCGCTTTAAAAGCAGCGGTTTGTAGAACGCTCGATCAGGACAATTTCTATGAGCCCAATCGAAGTGATAAAACGACGCGGTATGTGCAGGATCGTATTTTTAGAGAGTTCAAAACGCACAATTACAATGATCCACTGGTATTGTCAGGGCTTTCGGCTAAATTTGAAATAGCCAGAAATTCTGATTTGGAATTGTATCTGGCTTGGGTCGAGATTGAGGAAGCTGGCTGGACCGAGCAGTGTCGCTACCAACTGGGCACTAAGAAGTCGATGCAAAACGTGTCTGACTTTGTAGCGGCAGTAGAAACATTAATTGTATGGATAAGCAAGTATTGGTAGAGCGAGCGGAGCGATTGTTAGCTGACCTCCAACTGCACGGTGTTGAAACAGAAGCATACAGATGGTCACCGGTTTATACTGGCTCTCCTGATGCGTCATACCGGCTGGGTATTGTGATACCCGCCCTTCATAATCAATCAATCAGAGAGCGCAGTCAATTTTTAGCTGAGCGCATCTTTGACATATTTGAGCCGGGAGAGCGTGGCAAAATCTACAGTGTTCTTTCGTATGACACGGTAGAAGAAATGAATCAAAACCTCGACGAGCGCGAAGGCGTTGGTCAGCCCGTGGTGGAGCCGTACTGGACAGACTGAACCGCTTGCGCAAACCAATCAACTCAGCAGCCCGTCCGGTATTCCCCGCGACGGGCTTACTTTTGCACTCCAAACAGGTTCGGCCCGCACACTACGAATGATTTCAAAGACATACGCCCCCCAGGAAATAGAAGCGAAGTGGTATCAATATTGGCTCGATAATCAGTTTTTCAAGTCTGTTCCCGACGACCGCGAGCCGTACACCATCGTCATTCCGCCCCCGAATGTGACGGGTGTGCTGCACATGGGCCACATGCTCAACAACACCATTCAGGACGTGCTGATCCGCAAGGCCCGCATGGAAGGCAAAAATGCCTGCTGGATAGCGGGCACCGACCACGCCAGTATTGCCACCGAAGCCAAAGTAGTGGCGATGCTGGCCGAGCGCGGCATCAGCAAGAAAGACCTCACCCGCGACGAGTTTCTGGAATACGCCTGGGAGTGGAAAGAGAAATACGGCGGCATTATTCTGGCCCAACTCCGCAAACTCGGTGCTTCCTGCGACTGGGACCGGACGCGCTTCACGATGGAACCGGCCCTGTATGATGCCGTAATCGACACATTCGTAGACCTTTATGAGAAGGGCAACATTTACCGGGGCGTCCGCATGGTCAACTGGGACCCGCAGGGCAAAACGGCCGTGTCGGACGAGGAAGTTATCACGAAAGAGGTTCAGCAGAAGTTAGTTTATATCCGTTACGCGATTGCCGGACAGACCGATCACATCACCATTGCGACCGTTCGACCGGAAACGATTATGGCGGATGCGGCCATCGCGGTCAATCCGAACGACGAGCGGTATACCCATCTGCACGGCCGAAAAGCGATTATTCCACTCATCAATCGCGAAATTCCGATTATCACCGACGAGTACGTGACGATGGACTTCGGGACGGGCTGCCTGAAAGTGACGCCCGCCCACGACCCGAATGATTATGCGCTGGGCATTAAACACAATCTGCCCGTGCTCGACATTCTGAACGACGACGGTACGCTGAATGAAAAAGCCCAAATCTTGGTCGGTCAGGACCGGTTTGCGGCCCGGAAGGCAATTATCAAACTACTCGACGAATCCGGTGATCTGGAAAAAGCGGAAGAGTATAAGTCGAACGTTGGCTTTTCGGAGCGGACCAACGCCGTGATCGAGCCGAAGTTATCGTTGCAGTGGTTCCTGAAAATGGACGAACTGGCAAAACCCGCCCTCGAAAGCGTCATGAGCGACGTTGTCCAGCTTCACCCGACCAAGTTCAAGAATATGTACCGGGTCTGGATGGAGAACGTCCACGACTGGTGCATCAGCCGCCAACTGTGGTGGGGACAGCGAATTCCGGCGTTTTATATGCAGGACGGGACGATCATCGTGGCCCGCACAAAACATGAGGCACTGGAGAAAGTGCAGCACGAGAAATTGCTCTTCGCCATGACCGAAGCCGACCTGACGCAGGATGAAGACGTGCTTGATACGTGGTTTTCGTCGTGGCTCTGGCCCATGTCAGTATTTCTGCCGTCCGGCGACCCCGACGATCCCAAAGCCGGGCCGAACGACCTCGCTTATTATTACCCGAGCAACGATCTGGTTACGGCCCCCGAGATTCTTTTCTTCTGGGTCGCCCGGATGATTATGGCGGGCTACGAGTACAAAGGTGAAGCACCGTTCAAAAACGTGTACCTGACGGGTATTGTCCGCGACAAGCAGGGGCGTAAGATGTCGAAATCACTGGGTAATTCACCCGATCCGCTTGATCTCATCGACCAGTACGGGGCCGATGGTGTTCGCACGGGGATGCTCTTCAGTTCGCCCGCCGGAAACGATCTGCCGTTCGACGAGAAATTAGTGGAGCAGGGCCGCAACTTCAGCAACAAAATCTGGAACGCCTTCCGGTTAGTGAAGGGGTGGACAATTGACAGTAATGGTCCGGCGTCCCGGCAGTTAACACTAACCAGTGATCAGTTGGCCATCCGGTGGTTTGGGGCCAAGCTGAACGCCACGCTCACGCAGATTGAGGATGATTTCAGCAAGTTTCGCATTTCGGACGCGTTGCAGGCCATTTACAAGCTGATCTGGGGCGATCTTTGTTCGCAGTACCTCGAACTGATCAAACCGGCTTTCGACGCTGAAGCAGGTACTTCGCAACCCATCGACCAGGCTACCTACGACGCGACGATCAATTTCTTCGAGCGGCTGATGTGTCTGGCGCACCCGTTTATGCCATTCATCACGGAGGAAATCTGGCAGGAAATCCGCGAACGCAAACCCGGCGAGAGCATTTGCGTTGCGCCGTTTCCGAAAGCGGAGACAGTCGACAACCAGATTCTGACTGACTTTGAAACTTTGTTCGAGGTTATCTCCAGCGTTCGCAATATTAGAAATGCCAACCAGGGCGACGGTCGCCAGATTTCGCCCAAAACAGCGTTACCGCTGGCAATCAAAACCAATCAGCCGGAGACGTTCCACCCACTCGAACCGCTGATCCAGAAGATGGCAAACGTGTCAATAATCAGTTACGTGAGTGAGAAAGCGAATGGACTGGCGTTCCTGGTCAGGAGCGACGAGTTCTTTGTTGACATCGCCGGAGAGATCGACGCAGCGCAGGAAAGCGAGAACACACGCAAAGAATTGGACTACCAAATCGGCTTTCGGTATTCGACACTCAAAAAACTCTCGAACGAACGATTCGTTGCCAACGCTAACCCGGATGTAGTCGACCGCGAACGCCGGAAACTTGCCGACGCCAACGCCAAAATTCAGGCCCTGGAACAGCGGCTACAGGACCTGGCAGTGTAAGGTTAGGGTAAGGCTTTTGTCAACGTCTGACCAAAATGCACGGCTTTGGGCAAAGGCCTTACGCTCATCTTTTATTTTTACGTCCGGACTTCGCAATCGCTTATCATATAATACTACAACAAAGTAGCAAAATAATTGTACTATTGCTCGCAGATCAGTTATTCCTCTCATCAATGAACAAGTGTATATTCCTCGACCGGGACGGTGTGCTGAACGAAGACCGGACTGACTACGTCTATCGGGTTGAAGATTTCATTATTCCGCATGGTGTGCCCGAAGCATTGCGTTCATTCAAGGAAGCGGGTTATCTACTGATTGTGATTACGAATCAGGCAGGAATCGCCAAAGGACTCTATACGCGCGATGACGTGATGGCGTGTTACCACTATTTGCAAGAGCAGTGTGGCCACGTTATTGACGATATATATTACAGTCCCCACCACCCTGCCTACGACAGTCATTCGCTGACCCGCAAACCCGATTCATTGCTGCTGGAAAAGGCAATGGCTAAATACAATATTGTTCCCAACGAATCGTGGATGATCGGCGACGCCCTGCGCGACATGCAGGCTGGTAAGCGCGTTGGCGTTAAAACAGTGCGCATCGCCCAACAAACCCACCGCGCCCCCGACTGCGACGGCTGCGCTCTGAATTTACTCGAAGCATCACGATTTGTGTTAGAACAGGCATAAATAAAAAACGACCACCAGTCCGTGAGGATGAGTAGTCGTTTTTTATTGAATAGCTTCCTTCGCTTACACCCGTACTTGAGCCGGTTCGGACTTCTGTGTGCTCCCGTAGGCCGGGCACGAACTCTTCCGGGCGCACGATCCAAGCGATAGAGTCGCCAGAACGGCACCTATGATCAGTAACTTTTTCATGAATACAGTTGTCGTTTGTATCGGTATGGTAATCGTCACTTTTGTGAACGAAGCGAACCCACTAATTGGTACAAAAATTGTTCTCATTGCTTGAGCGGTTGATTTGTAAAACAGCTACCTACCATCCATTCGGCTACCGTTTAAACGGTGAGTTAACTTCCCCGCACCAACTCCGGTTCTTCCTCTTCACGTTCTTCGGCGGCTTCAGTCAGGCGTACTCCGGTCGCTTCCAGTTCGGTCATGCCAGGTTCGGCACCGCCATAACCCAGAATTTTGAGCATTACTTCACTGTTCTGCTCTGGCGCAAATAGACGCGTACGAAGATTACCGTCATCATCTTTATCCACGATCACATGCTGCGGAGCCGGAATCAAACAGTGCTGAATGCCACCGTAGCCGCCCAGCGACTCTTGATACGCGCCGGTGTGGAATAAGCCAATATACTGATCCTCAACTTCCTGATCAAAAATAGGCAGGTAGAGATCGGCACTGTGGGCTTCGGTATTATAGAAGTCGTGCGAGTCGCAGGTTAGCCCACCGAGGTTCACCTTCTGGTACGGATTTTCCCAATTGTTAACCGACAACATGATGTATTTTTGACCTAAGCCCCACGAATCGGGTAGCTGCGTGATAAACGATCCATCAATCATGTACCACAACTCTTTGTCGTTCTGCAACTTCTGGTCGATCACTTTGTAGATAACCGCGCCACTTTCGCCCACCGTAAAGGAGCCAAACTCGGTAAAGATATTCGGCACTGCCACGTTACTCTTGTTGCAAATCCATTGGATGCTCTCCACAATCTGGTCGATCATGGCCTGGTAATTATACGTAAACTGAAACGACGTCTGGATTGGCATCCCACCCCCGATATCAATGGAATCGAGATCAGGACAGATTTTGGCCAATTCGCAGTACTTGTACATAAACCGGCTCAACTCGCTCCAGTAATATGCGCTGTCCTTGATGCCTGTGTTGATGAAGAAGTGCAACATCTTGAGTTTGAATCGCTCATTGGGCTGAATTTTGCTTCGATACAGTTCGTTCACGTCGCTGTAGCGAATGCCTAATCGCGACGTATAGAAGTCAAACGCCGGTTCTTCATCGGTCGCGATTCGGATACCGAAATTAACCGAGTCGGCCGTTATCGAACTCTCATACGAATCGATCTCCTTGAGATTATCAAGTACCGGAATGCAGTTCGTAAATCCCTCATTGACGAGTTCGCTGATATACTGGGTGTAAAGCGGTCGTTTGTAGCCGTTGCAGACTATATAGGTGCTCTTCGATATTTTGCCTGATTTGTACAACTCCCGCAGGATGGGGATATCATAAGCCGACGACGTTTCGAGGTGAACATTGTTCTTCAGCACTTCGTCGAGCACGAATCTAAAGTGGGATGACTTCGTACAGTAACAGTAGGTATAGCTACCCTTGTAGTTGTACCGTTTCAAAGCATTTTTGAACAACAGTTTCGCATGTTCGATATGCTCCGTGATTTTAGGTAAGTACGTCAGTTTCAGGGGAGTACCATACTCCTTGACAATGTCCATCAGCGGAACATTGTTGAACATTAGTTCATTGTTCTCGACGTTGAACTCCCGCGTAGGGAACTCAAATGTCTGGTCAATCAGGTCATAGTATGTCTTCATCCCTACGTACGACGCATAAAATGGGTTTGTGAGTATTGAAAAAGGGGCGGCTTTGAAT
Organism: Spirosoma sp.; assembly: GCA_043737755.1. Classification (GTDB taxonomy): domain Bacteria; phylum Bacteroidota; class Bacteroidia; order Cytophagales; family Spirosomataceae; genus Spirosoma. The sequence goes on along the minus strand of JAYTAC010000544.1, from coordinate 2,403 downwards.
GGGGTTCTCAGCAAACTCAGCCGCAAATTATCCAACGAAAAAAGGGGGTTTTTGATTCGGTAAGGGTCGAAAATTAATAGTGCCGAAATACATTGTATTTTTGCAGTTCGACACTTTTACGACGCCGAATGTCTCAGGCCATCCACTTCATTTCTATCGGCGGCAGTGCCATGCACAATCTTGCCCTGGCACTCCAGCAACAAGGTTACACCATCACCGGCTCCGACGACGAAATATATGAACCATCACGAACACGTCTGGAAAAACGGGGTTTGCTGCCCACTGAAATGGGTTGGTTTCCGGCCCACATTCATGCCAGCCTGGACGCAGTCATCGTAGGCATGCACGCCCGAAAAAACAATCCCGAACTGGCAAAAGCGCAGGAACTAGGGTTACCTATTTACTCCTACCCTGAATACATTTACCGGCAAAGCCGGGAAAAACAACGGGTAGTAATCGCTGGTAGTCATGGAAAAACGACCATCACGTCCATAATTCTGCATGTGCTGAAGTATCATAAACGGACGTTTGATTATTTAGTCGGGGCGCAGGTGGATGGCTTCGAGACGATGGCCCGGCTTACGCCAGATGCTTCCATTATCATCATTGAAGGCGATGAATACGCATCGTCACCCATTGATCCGCGCCCGAAATTCCTGCATTATCAGCCCCATATTGCCCTCATCAGCGGTATTGCCTGGGATCACGTCAATATTTATCCGACTTGGGACGAATACGTAGATCAGTTCGAGTTGCTGGCCGATGGGATGCCTAAGGCGGGCATTTTGGTTTTTGACGAAACGGACAACATGCTCGACGTAATTGGTCAGAAAGAACGCGCCGACATCACTAAAATCCCATACGAAGCCCATCCCAACGAAATTATTGACGGGCAGACTTACCTCATCACTAAGCAAAAAGACAAGATTTCTATGCTGGTGTTCGGCGAACATAACATGAAAAACATAGCCGGTGCTATGGCCGTTCTCGACCGAATCGGCATCACAGATGCGCAGTTCTATGAAGCCATTCCTACATTCAGGGGAGCAGCCCGGCGGCTGGAGAAGATAGTTCAGAGAAATGGTAAAATTCTGTTTCGGGATTTTGCTCACGCGCCTTCCAAAGTCGAAGCCACTACTGAAGCCGTAAAGCATCAATACCCTAAACAAAAACTATTGGCAGCTGTTGAACTGCACACGTTGAGTAGCTTAAACCGGACATTTCTTGAGCAATACAAAGGTTGTATGAATGCCGCCGACCAGGCAGTGGTTTACTTCAATACTCACACACTCGCGATTAAGCAACTGAAGCCGATTACATCCGACGATATTATTGCGGCTTTCGACCGGCCCAATCTGCGCGTTTTTGTTGACGCTACCGAGCTACAAAATTATCTCCTCGCCCAACGCGACGCAACCGATGTGTTTCTACTGATGAGTTCCGGTACGTTCGAGGGGCTGGAGCTGGATGTTTTGGCGGAGAAATTAGTAGCTGATGTTTGAGTAAGTAGGTTGCACATAGCTCAAAGTTCAGTATAACTTATATTATTTAAGACTAATCACATTTGCACCGGGTTCCAACCCGGTGGAACGTAGCACATTTTAATCGTGTAGACTAGTGGCAACTCAAAGCATTGTCGTTTACTGCGCATCGAGTCTCGGTGTAAATCCAATCTATAATGAGGTGGCTGTCGAACTCGGCCAGAAAATGGCCGCCCGTAACATCCGACTTATTTACGGCGGTGGTGGTTACGGTCTCATGGGCAACGTAGCAGATGCCGTATTACAGAGTGGGGGAGAGGTAACGGGCGTGATTCCCAACTTCCTTGCCGATCTGGAGGTAGCCCACAGTACCCTAACCGAAATTCACTTTGTTGAAACTATGCACGAGCGAAAATATCGAATGGTGCAATTAGCAAAAGGTGTTATTGCCCTGCCCGGCGGCTATGGCACTCTCGACGAATTGTTTGAGATTCTGGCTTGGCGGCAGCTTAAACTGTACGATGGTCCTGTCGCCGTTGTCAATATCAATGGCTACTACGACTTGATTCTTCAACAACTCGACCGCATGGTAGCCGACGGTTTCCTGAAAGTTGAAAACCGTGCCCTGTTACTTGTTGCTGAATCAGTTGACGAAGTACTAGGGATGATATCGGCTTTTTGGGACGAACTTGGATGGCCTTGACGTCATCCACGCCCCTCATCACCAAAAAAATAATCACTGTCAGCCAAATTCAGTTCTAAAAGCGTAAACGCGGAGTGCCGTTGGCTTTCGACCAACGGCACTCTGCGTTTACGCTCCCGCTAATGTCAACAGGTGGCACCTTCCTACTCTCCCGCCGGTGAAGGCAGTACCATCGGCAGTACGGGGCTTAACGGCTCTGTTCGAAATGGAAGAGGTGAA